>NZ_LWSR01000007.1:0-34824 GCF_001660745.1 Gardnerella sp. 26-12 | reverse complement strand
ATTAATAACTAATATTTTATGCAGCATGTAAAGCTTGTTGCGTAAGTGCAAATTTGCTTATGCGCGCTACTCCTTCTTTAAGTTCTTCTGCTTTTCCAGCGTAAGATAGTCGCACGAATCCGCTTCCTTCTGCACCAAAGGCTTCTCCTGGCACAACAGCAACTTTTTCTTCATCTAAAAGTTTTTTGCTAAATTCTTCTGAACTTAAACCAGTTGGTCGAACGTCAACAAAAACGTAGAATGCACCTTGAGGCTCTATAAGACGTAATGCATTGCAATTTGCCAATCCGTCTATAACAAGCTGACGTTTTGCGCGATATTCTTCTCTCATTTCGTGCACGTGATCTTGCGGACCTGTTAATGCAGCTACGCCGCCATATTGTGCGGTAGAATTTACAGAAGAATGCATCATTTCTGCAATTTTGCTGGTTTGCTCAATAACTTGGCTTGGTGCAAGAATATATCCAATTCTCCAGCCTGTCATTGCGTAAGTTTTCGATAAACTTTCTACAATAATGGTTCGTTCGTGCATTCCTTCAGCTGCTGCAATAGATGGTGCTACAGCATTTCCGCAAGGTTCAGTTTCTGGATTGCTTGCGAATACGAATGGATGGTAGACTTCGTCAGAAATTACCCAAAGATTAAATTCTTGGCATAATTTTGCAACTTCTTCGAGTTCTTCTGCGGTTGTTACAGCACCGGTTGGGTTGCATGGAGAATTGATAATGATGGCTTTAGTGCGTGGCGATATAGCTTTGCGTATTTCTGCTGCATTAATATGCATTCCATGTTCTGGCTTAAGGGCTACAGTTACTGGAATTCCTTCGCACATTAGCACTTCTGCATCGTATGATGTGAAGTATGGAGATGGAATAATAACCTCATCTCCCGGATCTATTACTGATTTAATAGCTAAATATAATCCAATAGTAGCGCCGTCAACGGCTTGAATTTCTGTGTCTGCGTTGTAGTTTAAACCTTTTACTCTATTCGTATAATTTGCAGCTGCCTCGCGGAATTCTGGTATGCCTAAAACGTCTGTGTATTTTGTTTTTCCCTCTCGTAATGAGTTGCACGCGGCTTCAACAATGTGTGAGGAAGCAGTTTCGCCTGGTTCTCCTAGGCATAGTGAAATAGCGTCTGGTATTTGTTCTACACGGTCAAATACATCTCTAATACCTGAACGAGGTATTGAAATTGCATGTTTCGCTACTTTTGCCATGCTGTGCTCCTTTTTGATTGTTGGTTTTGATTTTATAAGAATAATCTTTAAAGGTTATAGGCTTCGTTTATACGCTTATTATGCGAATTGTACAACACTATTACGGCTGATGTTAAAAGAAAWAATTATTTTTNAACRCCTTTGTGCATACTATACTAATGCAACAAAATGTATAGAGTCATCATTATGCACCTCGACTAGTGCATGGAGACACTGTTATGGAAGCATATTCAGCATTAACTCATAACGAATTTGCTGTAATATCAGCATTGCAACATTTGCCAGGAAGTAATCAACGTACTATAGCTGAGCATACGAAGCTTTCATTAGGCACAGTAAATAGTGCGTTACGCGATGCTATTCAGCATGGGTTTGTTGTTAATGGTGAAGTTACATCAAAAGGTCTTACCGCACTCGAACCGCATCGCGTCCACAATGCGGTGATTATGGCAGCTGGCCTTTCCTCCCGCTTTTCCCCGATTTCTTACGAATTGCCAAAAGGTTTACTCACTGTGCGCGGCGAAGTGCTTATTGAACGACAAATTCGTCAATTACAAGCGGCAGGAATTAACGATATTAGCGTAGTAGTTGGATACAAGCAGGAACGTTTCTTCTATTTGGAAGACAAGTTTACTAAAGGCGATTTTTGCGTAAAAATCGTACCAAATAAGGAATATCGTGAGCGCAACAACAACAGTTCAATCATGGCTGTTGCTCACCTTTTAAGTAACACGTATATTTGTTCTTCTGACAATTATTTCGACGAAAATCCTTTTGAACCATACGTGTGGAAGGCTTACTATTCTGCGCAATATCAGCGGGGCCGCACTAAAGAGTGGTGTATGAGTGTAGGTGCGCACGATCGCATTACGTCGGTAACTATTGGTGGCAGTGATGCGTGGTACATGATTGGTCACGTGTATTTTGACAGCGAATTTTCGGCTAAGTTTGTGCGAATTTTGCGTGCGGAATATGATTTGCCGCAGACTGCTGGCAAGCTGTGGGAAGATATTTTGATTGAGCATTTAGATGAGCTTGATATGCGCATGCGCCGCTACGATCCGCCGATTATTCACGAGTTCGATTCGTTAGATGAGCTTCGCGAGTTTGATCCGCTGTTTTTGGAAAATGTTGACAGTGAAGTTTTTGACCGCATTGTTAAGGTGCTTGGTTGCAAAAAGTCGGATATTCGCGACGTTTACCCGTTGAAAAATGGTTTGACGAATCTTTCTTGCCATTTTATGGTTGGTTCTAACGAGTATGTGTACCGTCATCCGGGGGTTGGCACGGATGTGTTGGTGAATCGCCAGGCTGAGGATGAGGCTTTGCGTGCGGCGCAGCACCTTGGTTTGGACGGTACGTTGGTTGCGGATGATCCGAAGTATGGCTGGAAAATTTCGCATTTTTTGAAAGGTTGTCGTACCGCTGATTTTCACGATTCTTGCGATTTGCGCGAAGGTATGCGTCTGATTCGTAAGCTTCACAACAGTGGCGCTACGGTGAGTAGACGGTTCGATTTTTATGAGGAATCTCAGCGTTATTTGCGCGATTTGTGCGCTCGCCGTGTTGCGTTGCCTGAGGGTGCTGACGCTTTGCTTCATAAGGTTGATTGTTTGCATGAGTGCGTGAGTAAAGATGCTTGTCAAAAAATTTGCTTGGCGCACAACGATATATTGGGTGCGAATGTGCTTGTGGATATTGCTGGACGCTACCATCTGATTGATTGGGAGTATGCGGGGATGTCGGATTATGCGCAGGATTTGGGTACGTTGTGCGTGTCTGACGCGCTTAATGAGCAGGAATTTGACGCGGTTCTAGCGGAGTATTTTGAGCGCAATCCTACTTGTGCTGAACGTCGTCATTGCATGGCGTACGTTGGTTTTGCGGGGTGGTGTTGGTATTTGTGGTCGTTGGTAAAAGAGGCTGAGGGGGAGCCTGTAGGCGACTGTCGTTATTTGTATTACCGTTATGCGAAACGTTATGTTGACCGCGCTTCGAGCGAATATGGTGCCGTATCCGATGAATCCTCTGAATCTGCTGGTTGTGACGGGTCTGCAGGCTCTGTGGCAAAGGTGTGATTTATGAAATATTCCTTAATAAGTGGACTGTTTTGGGGACTTGATACTGCTTTGCTTGCGGTGTTGGTTGCGTTATCTGTTCATGGCTTAACACCTTCTGCAGTATGGTATGTGGGAGTTGTGGGCGCTTGCGTTCACGACGTTGTGTGTGCTGTAATATTGTGGATTTATATGGCTTGTCGTTCAAAGTTGCGCGAAACTGTTGCTCTTTGCAAACGTACGAAATTGATTGTGCCTATTGTGTTGAGTTCGCTTCTTGGAGGCCCAATTGGTATGACCGGTTACGCTATTGCGGCAAGCAATATTGGTGCCGGTTACGCTGCTGCGATTTCCGCACTGTACCCGGCTTTTGGCATAGTACTGTCTTCTATTGTGTTGCGCGAACGCTTAAGTGCGTTGAAATATTGTGCTTTTGCTGTAACGCTTATTGCGGTAGGAGTGCTTGGCTACTGTTCTTGCGTGGAATCTTCAACCGCAACTGTCTTCTCTCCGGGCAGCATAGTCTTAGGTTTGATTGCGGCTATTTTCAGTGTTATTGGTTGGGGAAGTGAAGCCGTTACTTGCGCGTGGGCTACCAGAAAGCAAAGCGTGGACGACGAAGTAATGCTGCACGTGCGCGAAACTGTTTCCGCACTGTCGTACGCCTTACTCATTGTGCCGTTGTGTACGATACTGCCGGTTTTTAGCGTAAAGATTATGCAATCAGCCGTCTTTATTGCGTTAGCTATATTTATAGCGTTACTTGGTGCTGCTTCCTACTTGTGCTACTACCGCGGTATTGCTCAGGTTGGTGCGACGCGCGCTATGGCTGGAAATATTACGTACGCGGTATGGAGCATGATTGCAGCAGCGTTACTTTCTCAAACAATTCCGCCGCTTATTGCGTGGGTTTGTTGCGTGGTGATAATTGCGGGGACGGTAGTGGTGGCTTCCGAAAAATAATTGCAACGGAGTATGATAAACCTGTATTGCATTGTGGCAACAGTTTATAGCAGTACGCTATAGCAAGTATGTTTTTAAATAATGAGGGAGTAATGAACTTATGGTTTCGCAGTTACGTCGCATAGTGAGTTGGATAATAGGCAGACTCCCTTCGTCAAAACGCTCTATTGTGGAAGTGCGCGAGCAGCTGAGTGCTATTCAAACGCAAATTTCTCGATTGCAAGAATGTGTCGACGCTCGCTGCGCTCATCTTGAGGTTGGGCAGTATAACGTTGAGAAGTCGTTGCGCACGGAGATTTTGACGAATCGTGAGCAGTCTTCGATTATGGCTTGGTCAAACTATAGGAAAGATGGCGAAAGTAGCGTGGATGCGCATAAGCGTTTCTTCCTTAGTTTGCCGAAAGCTACAGGTTCTATGCGCGTTATACAACGGGGTTGCGCGTCGCTGCTGAGTGAGTTTGCGCAGATTGCGCAGCAGCATAATCTTCAGTATTGGGCTGATTTTGGTACGCTGCTCGGTTGCGTGCGTCATCGTGGGTTTATTCCTTGGGATGACGATGTTGACTTGGGTATGATGCGAGAGGATATTGATAAGCTGCTGACAATGTTGCGCGAGGATGCCGCGTTGCGCGCGCGCTACCGTGCGGTGCTCGTGTACGATCCGTACGTGTGCTGCCGTCAGTTGCGGTTCCGCTACGCGAATAATAGTAATCCTTGTTTTTTGGATATTTTCTTCTACGATTACGCGCCTGATTTGACGTCTGAACAGCAGCAGAGTTTTGTGTCTTTGCGTAAGGATTTGCAGCAAGAGTTGCGTTCGCAGACTTTTTTCAACACATGGCTTGACCGCGGTTATGTTGAGCGGGGCGGCGAATACACTGCTGATATTGAACAGATTTTTCAGAGTTTCCAAAAGAAGGCTGTAAACCAGGGGCTTGTGATGAGTAAGTCTTGCGCGCGCAACGTGGTGTATGGTTTGGATAATGTTGATGCTGAGAATTTGTATATTGCACAATGTGCCGAAATGTTTCCAGTAAAAATGGCAACTTTTGAAGATTTTTCTGTTGCTATACCGCAGTTATCGGAAGATATTTTGGAACGCGTGTATGGTGATATTTATCAGCTGCCATCGGATATTATTACGCACTTCCGTCATGTTGACTGCGAATCCTTGCATAGCAGTCATACTGACGATGTAATCGAGCAGGATATTCGTTCAAATCCGTATGCGATCGATTGTGGCAGACTTGAGTGAGTTATGTAACGCTACAAAACGGTAACTCTACAAAACAGTAACGTTAAGAATGGCAATAGTACGAAGGAATTAACAGGTGTGCATATGGGCGATACGAGCAATAGTAACGGTAATGCGACTGCTGTAAATGATGTGGCGGCAGAAAGAAACGTAACGATGGTTGGTAGTGCAGTAAGTAGCACAATAAGTGGTGCAATAAGCAGTGCGATACAGTGCAGTCGCGATTGTGCTCGCGCTATGCGTTCTGTTTTACGACGCATATCGCTAATTATGCCGCTTATTATTGTGCTTCTGCTGGAACTTGTATGGTTCAACTTTCCGGCAATCGAATCGTCAGGATTCAATCCAACTCCTGTTCAGAGAGTTTCAACCGGTGCAGGTTTGACGCGTCACGGCGACGTGTATACAGTTACCGGCAAAAACGATCAATACATACAATTGCATTACGCTCAGCCTTCTCAAATAAATAACATTTACGTCGATACGCGTTCGCCTCATACTCGCACACTCGATATTGCTGTGTATGTGTTGGATGGTGGCAACAGTGCTTCTTATATTCAAGTTGCGTCTCAGCCGGTTACGTCGAATGTGAACGATACGAAGTATGTGCGCGTGCATGCGGTTGATAAAGTTGTGGGTTTGCGTTTGAGCACGAAGCTTCAGAAAGGCGATTCTTTTACAATTGCTAACTTTGCGTTGAACCAGCGTAGACCGTTGCATATTTCGCTTGTTCGCGTCGTGATGTTGTTGGTGATTGCTTACGCGATATACGTGTTGGCTCCTCGTTCGCGCATTTACAAAGAAGCGCTTGATTTGCGCGTGCGTAAGCAGCAGTTGTGGCTCGTTGCGTTAGTGCTAGTGCAGTGCGCAATACTTATTGGAGTAACGAAAGTTACTGGTACTCAACACATGTTTACAGCGGGGGTATGTAATAACGGCGGCTTTATATGTGACGCCAACCAATACAATCATCTCGCCAACAGCCTGCTCAAAGGTCACCTGTACTTGGATCTGCCGGTTCCTGACTGGCTGCCGAATATGAGCAACCCTTACGATGCAGGCGCGCGCTACGCCATGTCGATAAAAACTGGTCAACCAACTTACTGGGATTATGCGTTCCACGGAAGCCACTACTTTACTTACTTCGGCGCACTTCCTGCACTGTTACTTTTTGTGCCGTTCAAAGTACTTACCGGCCACGATTTGCGCACAGATTACGCCGTCGCCTTCTTTGCTGTCGCTTTCGCAATTGCTTCTATCTATCTTGTGGTGCAATTACTTCGACGCTTCTTCCCAAAGCGATCCTTCGGCTTCCTTGTGCTGTCGCATCTCGTTATGCTCATGTCCAGTGGAGTGCTAATTCAGGCGTATCTGCCGCAAATCTACTCGCTTCCTATGCTGTCATCATTGTGTTTCACCTGCTTAGGACTGGGATTGTGGCTACAGGCGCGAACTACTCAAGATGCTCTTTCTGAAACCCCGTACTTACGGAAGTCACTACTCATTCTGGGAGCAGTATGTATTGCACTAAACCTATGGTGTAGACCGCAATTTATTCTGGCGTCACTGTTTGCTTTCGTAATTTTTAAGGAAGAAATCGTAAAGTACCGTCTATTTTTTGCCTTCAAACGAAGCAGCGTAATCAATACTATATGCGTAATCGCACCAATGATTCTTATAGGCTTAGCCGCCTGCTGGTACAACTACGCGCGTTTCGGTTCTCCACTCGATTTTGGTGCAACCTACAATCTCACCGGTTTTGACATGGTTCACCGCTCCTACTCTTGGGCGCGAATCCCATGGGGAGTATGGATGTACCTGTTCCAGCCGATTACTATTACGCCAGTTTTTCCGTTTATGGAACAATCCGTGCTGCCGTCAATGTTCCACGGGCAAATCATTATGGAGCCATTCTTTGGCGGCCTACTCGCTTACTCTCCTGTATGCGCAGCCGTAGTACTGTACCCGGTAGTAAAGCAACAATTACGCAAAAAGCAGCTTGCTGGATTCTTTACGCTCGGCTTAACATTGTCGATACTGCTTATGGTATTAGACGCGGAAGTAGTAGGAATTTCCAGCAGGTACTTTAGTGATTTTGGCTGGCTGCTAGCGTTGTGTGCAATTATGGTGATTGCAAGTCTTGTAGACAAAGTCTCGTCTTGCGCGCGCACGGTTGACGTTCCTTCTGGTTGCGTCAACGAAACAGGCGAGGAGTCGCCTTCTAAAGCCAACTTTAAGTTAATGCACAAAGTTTTGATTATTCTGGTGATTTCCAGCGTGGGCTTGTGTTCCTTAAACCTCCTTGCCAACGGACGATACTCAGACCTTCAAGGCACTAGGCCGAGTATATACAGAAGTATCGAATCCTGGTTCTCGCCACTTACGTAACAGACGAATCAGTTGCAATTTGGTTACTATTAGTAAATTACAATTCAGATAATTTGAAGAAGAAAATTTTGAAGAAGAAAATATGGTAGTAGAACAGAAACAATCAGCGCAAAAAGTAGCGTGTTCTGCACAAGCTCAAGCGGTATTACAATCGAGCAAAGACCTGCAAAATGGCACGCAAAAAGACCTGCAAGTTGAAGTCTTGCGAATTATTGCAATGCTTATGATTGTGGTCTGCCACATGATCATACATTTGAACATTCGTGCGCACAGTTTCAATATGGAACTTTTGCCGGCTCCAGGCTTGCGTTCAGCACTTAAATTCTTAGTCGTACAATACGGTCAAGTTGGTGTCTCAACCTTCTTTATTATTTCCGGCTACTTTTTATGTCGCAAAACCTTCCGCTACCGACGCGTTTTTGCAGCGTGGGCGCAAATGTTCTTCTACTGCATTATCGTGCTGGCAGTAACCTTCGTAGCAGACTGCTTTGGCTTACTTCCGGAAAATTTGAGCAACTTACTTCACGGAAAAGAACTTGTCTACACGCTGTTGTGGAATGTGACGCCATTTACTTACCGAAGCTATTGGTTCATGAGCGCGTACTTAATCATGCTCATGTTCATGCCTTTTATCAACATTCTTATAAGTCACATGACTCAGCGCAATCATGCTATGCTGCTGGTACTTCTTGCGTCAATCTCACTTATTCCGCTATATTTTGGCAAAAATTATACTTGGAACGATATTATTTACGCAATTTTTGGATATTTAGCCGGAGCTTTTATTGCGCAGTACGGTAGCGGAATAAAAAAACTTACTACGAAGCGACTTTGTGCGTGCATAGCAATATCTACTGTTCTTATGCTCGCTTTCGACTATGTTGCTTCGTCCGGAAATAAGTTTGTGCGAGTTCTTACGTGGGATCAGCAGGTCCACGGCGGCATTGGAATACTGCCAATGATTATTGCAATGTGTATTTTCATTCTCGTACACCGAATAAATATGTTGCGAATTAAAGGACTAGCAAGAACTGTAATTTTGCGCGTTTCCAAAGCAACTTTCGGAGTGTACCTTCTTCACGAGCACATGTTTATTTTCATAGCGTTGTGGACGTTCGTGGCGTGGATGCTTCCTACAACTTCCTCAAGCGCACTCATAGTGCTACTTTACGCAATTACTTTAATTTGTACGTACGCAGCACTTTCAGTTGTTGCAGTTGTAATAGATCTCGTTATCAAACCAATTTCCAACCGAATTGCGCTAACTTTGGAGCATGTCGCCAATTGCGTATGTTCTGTGCACAAAACGGATCCGCAATCCAAAATGGAGTAAGTAACTGGTAAACTATATATCTTGTGAAAAACATTGTAGATAAGTTGCGCGCAAGATACCACTATTCGTGGGTGGTTCTTAAGGAGCTGGTGAAAACTGATTTCAAATTGCGCTACCAAGGGTCTTTCTTGGGAGTTGCGTGGTCGGTTTTGCGACCGCTTATGCTGTTTTGCGTAATGTATGCAGTGTTTGCAAAGTTTTTGCGAATGTCGGATGGCACGCCCACCTATCCAGTTGTGCTTTTGCTTGGCATTAGCGCATGGCAGTTCTTTGGCGAGGCTACTTCGATTGGTTTACGTGCGGTGGTAGACCGTGGAGATTTGCTGCGTAAAATCCATTTTCCTAACTATATTGTGGTGGTTTCGGCAACTGTTGGCGCGTTAATCAGTTTTGCAATAAATCTTGTGGTAGTAATCATTTTCGCCATCTGCTCAGGCGTGCAATTTACGTGGTGGGTGCTATTAGTTCCTTTGAATTGTATACAGTTGTACGCATTAGCATTAGGCGTAACGCTGCTGCTAGCAACTATGTACGTGTATTTTCGCGACATTGCGCACTTGTGGGATGTTGTTCAACAAGTGTTGTTTTACGCAATGCCAATTATTTACCCTCTAAGCATGGTGATTGGTAATAATTCTTTAGGAAGATGGGGAACGGTTATTGCAAAAGTGCAGTTACTTAACCCTATTGCACAATGTATTCAAGATTTGCGCCACAATCTTGTAGCACCTCTTACTCAGCCTACTGTGTGGAATTTAGTAGGGTCTCTTTTGCTGATGATGGTTCCGGTAGTATTAACCGTAATCTTGTGTGTGCTCGGCGTCGCAGTGTTCCGCAACTGCAATCGTAAGTTTGCTGAGGTGATGTAATGAGCGAGATTGAGTTGACAAATACTGAAAAAGAAGAGTTGCAACCAGTCGTACTTTCAGTAGAACACGTAGGCAAATACTTTAAGCTACCAACTGAGCAAGCAAGCGGTTTGAAACAGGCGTTTATTAATTGGACGCGTGGTATCAAAGGCTACAAAGAACAGCACGTTCTGCGTGATATCAACTTTGAAGTACGCAAAGGCGACTTCTTCGGCATCGTAGGACGCAACGGAAGTGGCAAATCAACCCTACTCAAACTCATCTCTGGAATCTACGTACCAGACTCCGGACGCATACACGTCAACGGAAAACTCGTGCCATTCATTGAGCTTGGCGTAGGCTTCAACCCAGAACTAACCGGTCGCGAAAACGTGTTTTTAAATGGAGCACTATTAGGTTTTACGCGCTCGCAAATTGAAAACATGTATGACGATATAGTGCATTTTGCAGAACTTGAAGAGTTTATGGATCAAAAACTTAAAAACTACTCTTCTGGTATGCAAGTGCGTCTTGCATTTTCAGTTGCAATTCAAGCTCAGGGAGATATTCTAGTACTTGATGAAGTTCTTGCAGTTGGAGATGAAGCTTTTCAAAGAAAATGCGATGAATATTTTGCAAAAGTCAAAAAAGATGCTAACAAAACAGTTATTCTTGTTACGCACGATATGAACGCAGTAAAGCGTTATTGCAATAAAGCTGTTCTTATTAAGAATGGCGAAGTGATTGTTAACGGAGATAAAGACGATGTTGCAAATCGTTACACTCTAGAAAATCTTTCTAGCCAAAATGGCGGAGAAAGTGAAGATAGTTATGCTGTTGGCTTGAATGAGCGAGTGCCATTTATGCGCATTGTTCCTTTGAGTAAGCAGTTGCTTAATTGTAAAGAAAAATTCCGTTTTGCTATTGAATATGAATTCAATGAGCCTGGAAAATATTTTATAGCTGTAGCAATGCACGACATAAAACGTGGGGGAATCACGTATGATTCTGGAGCAGATAAAATTGAGCTCGAAGGAACAGGAAGACAAAAAGTTGAATTTGAAGTGCCTCTTAAAATCTTAAATAATGGCGAATTTAAGCTTGTTGCCTCTCTTCGTACTAGAAGCAAAACTGATCCTGAATTAACAGATATGGTTGCGTTTACTAACGACAGTAATTCATGCATGTTTGCTGTAAGAGATAGTCGAAACCGTGAGTATGCGCTCTTAAATGACAATGCAATGACTTTTACTTGCTTAAAGCATTATAAATGCTAGCTTTATTTATTGCTGGTTTTATATGTGTTAAAGGCTAAAAATAAGGGTGTTTTAGTAATGAATTTCTTTAATCTAGATGTTAATGCAAAAGCTTATATAGACTCTTTAAGCGAGCGTCAACGCAGGCTTATTGTGGGTGCTATAAATTATCATTCATTAACTGCACCGTCTAGAACTTTGCAATATCAAGTTTACATGGGTCAAAAATGGCAGTATCCGCGATTGGCTGATTTTTCAGTTTTTGACGGTGCTTGTACAAAAAACGAAGGATTAAAACCAATCGCAACTTTTAGTGCACGATCAACTGTTAAAACTAATAGCGAATACACAAAAGAATTTTGGAATGAAGGCAAACTGTTTAAAGATAATGGCGTTAGGTATTTGTTGCTGACACCAGATGATGCAACCGACGATGATGTGATGTCTCACTGGGCTTCTGATACGTTAAAGCAGCACATTTACAAAGAGTGTGAATTACACGCACCTTCTATGTTTGATGTTGTTAGGGAAGTAATGCGCAAAAAACGCGAGTGTGATTCGAAGAAACTTGTTGAAGCGTATTGTCCTTGGAATAAAAAGAAGTTTGATTATGTTGCAAATGCTCACCAAAGAGAAATTGCAAAACAAGAAAATTGGGATTTATCAAATATAAAAGATGCTAGATTGGACTGTGTTTCTCCTGCTAAAAGAGTTGAAGGAGCTAAAAAAGCTATTATTATAGGTTTGCATTGGTTGCAAGCTGGTGGTGCAGAAAGATGGGCTGTAGAAACAATAAAACTTGCCAAAAAAGCTGGTTTTGTGCCAATTGTTATCACAGATAGAGACGGTCACCAGCCGTGGATCACGAAAGATTTCTGTGATGATGCTCTTGTGTTACCACTTACTCCACCAATTAGAGAATATTGGGCGGATGTTCCACTTTTAAGATCTTTGTTTGAGCAATTTGACATTAAAGCAATAGCAATACACCATTGCCAATGGCTTTACGACCATATTTGGTGGGTTAAACAATTCTTCCCAGAAACACATATTATTGATTCGCTGCATATTGTTGAATACATAAATTGTGGAGGATATCCGCATGAAGCTGTAACACACGATAAGTGGATTGATTTGCACCATGTTATTTCTCCACAACTTGAAAATTGGTTGCATGATGTGCATGGTATTGAATCTTCCAAGATTGTTGACGCTCCACTTATTGGTCTTACTGCTGGAATTGGAAACGATTGCGTATCGCCGAGAAAAAATAAAAATGTTCTGAATGTTGCTTTTGTTGGAAGGATTGCAAGACAAAAACGTCCAGAAGCGTTTGTTCTTGTTGCAAAAGCTTTAAACAAAAAATATCCAGGGAAATTCCACTTTATTTTGCATGGAGATGGCGAATTAGACACATTTGTTTCAGAACTTATATCTAGGTATGGTCTTGAAAACGTTATTGAGCGCAGATCTATGAAAATTCCAGCTCAAAAAACGTATGATGATGCGGACGTGCTACTTATTAGCTCTGTAAACGAGGGTATTACGCTTACAACTATTGAAGCACTTTCTAATGGAGTTCCAGTAATTTCATCGGATGTTGGATCGCAAAAAACTGTTATAGCAAAAAGTGCGTTATTGCCAAGAATGACTTCTAGTTTTGTTAAAGCGTCTGTAAAGGAATTGTTTAAGATTATGGAGAATGATTCATATCGTTCATTATTGTTAAAAGAAGAAGTTGAAAAATTGCGCAATTTCGCAAAACTCGAATCTGCAGAAACGTTATTTACTAAGTTATTTGAAGAATGGAGCAAGTAATGTCAAATGCTCAAGTAGTGGATGCTAATAAATCAAAAGATAGCGTTAATGTTGCGGCTGTTGTAGTAACTTTTAACAGGTTAGAGAAACTAAAAACCGTATTGGCTTCGTTAGAATCTCAAACGCGACTTCCAAATCAACTAATCATTGTCAACAATGCTTCAACTGATGGCACGGATAAATATTTGGAAGAGTACACTCGCGATTTTGCGAATGGTCATTTGGAGAATCGAGTAAATCTTACTGTTGTAAATTTGCCAGAAAACGTTGGCGGTGCAGGCGGTTTTAGTGCTGGTATGCGTAAAGGGTACGAGCTTGGCGCAGATTTCGTGTGGATTTTTGACGACGATGGCTACCCTCAGCCACAAGCTTTGGAAAAGCTTCTAGATGGATTTAATGCTGCCGTAGGTGAGCTTGGTGCGGATGTTCCGTATGCTTGCTCAATGGTGAAGTTCGTGGACGGATCGATTTGCGAAATGAACAATCCAGTACCAACGTGGGATTGGGGAAGGCTTATTGCTAAAGGATTTAACAATCTCGTTATGGTTACAAGCTGTTCGTTTGTGTCGGTGCTTATTCCTCGTTGGGTTATAGAAAAGTACGGATTGCCATTTAAAGAATACTTTATTTGGTTCGATGATGCCGAATATACACTTCGTATTACGCGTGTATGCCCGGGCGTGCAGGTTCTCGATAGTGTAATTATGCATGACATGGGAGCAAACAAGGGTGTGAACTTTACAATGATTGACAAAAAGAATGCTTGGAAATTCGCATACGGCGTGCGTAATCAAGCATCTTACCGTTTGCATCACGAAGGTAAAGCAAAATACTTGCTTTTCTGCGCAAATGTAGTTCGTCAAATGCGAAGAGGGCATGTTGAGAGAAAGTTGCGCCGCAAAATGATTGGTCAAATGCTAAAAGCGATTAGATTTAATCCAAAAGTTGATTTTCCTAAAAATAAGTAGCGCAACAAGCGAAATGCTAGGTTAATAACTGGAATAGCTTAATAACGGGAATATATAAAGCATAATTTCAAAATAGACGTATCTTATAAAGGAATAAAATGTACGAAAAAGCAAAATCAGCAACTTACCCAGATTTAGTAGTTGTTGGAGCAGGATTGTTCGGCTTAACTGTAGCTCAGCAAGCAGTGGAGCATACGGGCGCTCGCGTTGAAATTATTGACGTTCGAAATCACATCGGTGGAAACGCTTACTCGTATTTTGACGAGCGCACAGGAATCGAAATTCACAAGTACGGAGCGCATCTTTTCCACACAAGCAACAAGCGCGTGTGGGATTATGTGAATCGTTTTACGTCGTTTACTAACTACGTACATCGCGTGTACGCAACGCACGACGGCGAAGTGTATCCGCTGCCAATCAACTTGGGTACAATTAACCAGTTCTTCCACGCGCACTACACGCCAGAGGAAGCAAAGGCTTTGATTGCAAGCCAAGCGGGGGAGTTGGCTGGCAAAGATTCGCAAAATTTGAACGATAAGGGCATTAGCTTAATTGGTCGTCCGCTTTATGAAGCGTTTATTAAAAACTACACGGCAAAGCAGTGGCAGACGGATCCTTCCGAGCTTCCTGCTGGAATTATTAAGCGCTTGCCTGTGAGATTTAACTATAATAATCGCTACTTTAAGGACACTTGGGAAGGCTTGCCTACGGACGGCTACACGGCTTGGATGCAGCGCATGATTGACGATCCGCGTATTCACGTTTCGCTTGGTGTAGACTTTTTCGACGAGTCGCAGCCGTTTAATAAGCGCGCGTTGGCGGAGGCTGGAGTGCCGGTTGTTTATACCGGTCCGGTTGATAGGTATTTTGACTATGCGCTCGGCGAGTTGAAGTGGCGCACTGTGGACTTTAAGGAAGTGCGTTACGAGGAGAGCGACCACTTTGGCTGCCCAGTCATGAATTATTCGGATGCGGACGTTCCGTTTACGCGTGCGATTGAGTTTAAGAACTTTAATCCAGAGCGTGAAGAAGTTGGCGGAGAGGCTAGCGGTGAAGCTAGCGATTGTGCAACTTTCGTGCCGGGTAAAAGCGTGAAAGCTGGTGAAACTGTAGTGTGGCAGGAGTATTCTCGCGCTGCAACTCGCGACGATGAGCCTTACTATCCTGTGAATACTGATGCAGATAAAGCCTTGTATGCTCGCTATGCGGAGCTTGCTGCGGCTGAGCCTCGCACAGTTTTCGGCGGTCGCTTGGGCACTTACAGCTATTACGATATGCACAACGTAATCGACATGGCTTTGCGCGCTTACGAATCTCAAGTAGCGCCGTTGCTGGCTTAGGTGGTTTGGCGGGCGTTCTTGCGATTAGCCGCCGCGCGCGTAACCTGAAAGCGCGTAACCTGAGCGCGCGCTAAAACGGCAATCAGGGACACGGATGCAGTTTGCTGACTGCGCGAGTGTCCCAAAACAAGCAAAATCCGGCCCTAATGCAGAACGCAATCTGCGCGAGTGTCCCCAAAAAGGTTGTCGGCGCGCGCGAGTTTGCAATATCCGCGATTTGTGGTATTCTATTTAAGTTGTTTGCTTGGCAAGCAGTTTGATTGCTAAGTTAGCAGTTTGGAGAATTCGCCTAGTGGTCTATGGCGCACGCTTGGAAAGCGTGTTGGTGTAACAGCCTCACGAGTTCGAATCTCGTATTCTCCGCGCCTAGGGCTTCTGGCCAATCGCTAGAAGCCCTTTTTTCATGCCGAAAACCCGATTGCCGCTTACCCGACGTCGCGCATGTTACACTCTAATCACTCAGGCAGGTCGTCGAGCGCAATTTCGTCACCCAAATTCAGTGCCCTAATTCAGCGTAATGCTGCTCGACTTGCGCTTTAATAGGCTTCCATAAATCAGCGTGAGAGTCGTACCACGATATTGTTTCTTGCAATTCTTGCTTCAAATTATTGTGTTTAGGCTCCCATTTTAATTGTGTTCGAATTTTCGTAGTATTTAGTGCGTAACGCCTATCCTCGCCTATTCTGGGATTTACATACGTTATATTTGTTTCTGGCACGCCCATTATCTGCATCAAAATCCGCAAAATATTTATGTTGTTAATTTCACAGTTGGCACTAATATTATATGTTTCACCGATTGTTCCACGCGTTAGAACGTGCCATATTGCGTCGCAATTATCTTCAACGTGAATCCAATCGCGTATCGAATCTCCTGCGCCGTACAATTTTGCTGGCATATTGCACATAATATTTGTAATTTGGCGAGGAATAAACTTTTCAATATGCTGTCGTGGCCCGTAATTATTGCTGCTATTCGAAATAGTTGCGCGCAAACCGTAAGTTCTACACCATGCTTTTACCAAGAGGTCGCCTGCAGCTTTGCTTGCAGAATATGGACTAGATGGACAATATGGGCTTGACTCGTCGAATTTAAGCACGCTGTCAATAGGAAAATCTCCGTAAACTTCATCGGTACTTACTTGATGGAAGCGAATATTATATTTGTGTGCAAATTTAATGAGTGTATGCGTTCCTAAAATATTTGTGCTTATAAACGGGTCAGAAAACTCGATTGCATTATCGTTGTGTGATTCTGCAGCAAAATTTACGATTGCGTCTATAGCAGGAAGTGTTGTTCCTTCTGCAGTTTTAATTGGATTATGCGGATCTAATAGCTGATCAACTATATTTTCGTCTCGAATATCTCCGCGAATAAAAGCGTATCGGTTGTTTGCAAAATCTTGAGGTAAGTCGTAAAGATTTGCCATATTCCCAGCGTAAGTAAGCAAATCAAGTACCGTAACAGCAACCGTTACATGATATTTAGCTATGTAATGCACAAAATTAGATCCAATAAAACCTGCGCCGCCAGTAACTAAAATGTGGTGTGGTTGAAAAATATTACTGTTTGATGCGTAGTTGTGCATGTTTCCGCCTTCATATGACTAGTGCGTTGGTTTATGGCTTAAGTCACGTTGTTATTTTGGTTTATTTCGTTGATTTTATTGTTTAATGCGCGCATTTTGAATTGTAATTTTTTAATACTATACATTTCTTTCGTGTGTGCAAGTAGAGTATGTTTTTCTAAAGTGTTGTTTACCAGCAAATTAGTTGAGTAGATGTGCAATAATTACTGCATGTTTGCTTGTTTTGGGGATGCGAGGTGAATCTAATAATGGTTAAGTTTTCTTGGCGTAGCAGTGCGCATGATTTGGATTCATCAAATATTGATTCCTCTTCAACAAAAAAGCAACAATCTTCAAAATTGCAATCAACAGGTTCAAAGACTTTTGACACATCAAAATCTGCAACAAAAGCAATCGAAGGTACTCCAAATAAACCTAATCCAGCGTTAAATCATTCTACAAACGCTATTCTTGTAGGAATATTTTTAACTCTTTTAGGTGGCGCATTTTGGGGTGCAAACGCAACAGTTTCGAAAATCCTCATGTCGACGTATCGCGTATCTCCTTTGCAAATCGCTTGCGTTCGTCAAATTGCTGCTGGCATGTTATTTGTCATTACTGCTGCAGCTTGCACTCCTAAGCAGTTAAGTGGTGCTGTGAAAACTGGTCGTACTTGGATTTCAATGGCTATTACGGGAATTGTGTGCGTTCTTCTTACGCAAGTTTCGTATTTATGTACTATTGATTGGACTAATTCTGGCACTGCTACTGTGCTTCAAAGCCTTAACTTACTGTTTGTTTTGGTTTATGCGTGTTTCCACACTCGCCGCGTGCCAACTATGCGCGAAACTATTGGAGTTGTGCTAGCTTTTGCAGGAACTGCTTTAATGGCTACAGGTGGTAATCTTTCTTCACTGTCTTTGCCTGTTATGGGTTTGCTTTGGGGGCTTGCAGATGCTGCGTCTACAGCGGCGCTTGCTATTATGCCTGTGAAATTGATTGCAAAATGGGGAAATCTGACTGTTAATGGCATTACGTTTATTATTTCTGGTTGTATCATGCTCCCGTTTGTGCGACCGTGGGAAACGATGCCTGCATTAGATTTGCGCGCTATGCTGCTTTTTGCTTTTACCGTTATTGCTGGAACTTTTGGAGCATATTGGCTGTTCTTAGAGGGCATTATGCGAGTAGGTTCTGTTCGTGGCACTTTGCTTGGAGCTAGCGAGCCTGTTACTGCTGCAATTACTGCTGTTATGTTTACTGGAGCTGTTTTTTCATGGGCAGATTTTGTGGGATTCGGGCTTATTTTCGTAATGATGATTTTGCTTTGCAAGCGTAGTTCTTAATGATTTTAAAGTAACGCGCTAAAATAAAACGCTTGTTGTGTCGTACGAGGCGCACAAGCTGCTAAAATAGAAAGCGACTATGTCGCGCAACACCAGTTTGCAAACGGGAAGGCAATTATGTCAACAATTCTTGAAGGCAATCCAAAAAAGCAGATGATGTTAGTTACGGGTCGCGCATACCCAGAACTTGCTAATGAGACTGCACAGTATCTTGGTATTGATGTGCTTGAGACTACTGCCTACGATTTTGCGAATGGCGAAATGTATGTGCGCTTTACTCAGCCTGTTCGTGGTTCGGATGTGTTTGTGCTTCAGGCACACACGAATCCTATTAACAATTGGATTATGGAACAGCTGCTTATGGTCGATTCTTTGCGACGCGCATCTGCTCGCAGTATTAACGTGGTTGCACCGTTCTTTGGATATTCTCGCCAAGATAAGAAGCATCAGGGACGTGAGCCTATTACTGCTCGACTCATGTTTGACTTATTCCGCGCTGCTGGTGCCACGCGCATTTTGACTGTTGACATGCACGCAACTCAGGAGCAGGGTTTCTTTGACGGGCCTGTTGACCATTTGACTGCGATGCCTGTGCTTATTGATTATGTGCGAAACTCTATGAAGCTCGATAATGCAACTATTGTGTCTCCTGATGCTGGTCGCATCAAAGTCTCTGAGCAATGGGCTGCAAAACTCGGAGATTTACCTCTTGCTTTTATTCATAAAACGCGCGATATTACGCGCCCTAACCATGCTGAAGCTCACGGCATCATTGGTGAGATTAAAGGACGCGATTGCATTGTTGTAGACGATATGATCGATACTGCTGGCACTATTTGCGAAGCTGTACGTACTTTGCGTGAGGCTGGAGCAAAATCTGTTACTTTGGTTGCAACGCATGCTTTGCTTTCTGGACCTGCTGTTGAGCGTTTGAAAGCTGCTGGAGTTCGCGAGATTATTGTGACGGATACAGTTCCTGTGCCTGAGGAGAAGCGTCTTGATAATATGACGGTTCTTTCGATTGCGCCGCTTCTTGCTGCTGGCATTCGTTCCGTGTTCCGCTCTGGATCGCTTGTGTCGCTTCGCAATGCACTTCCGGAAGATATGAAGCAGCATAATATTTACGCATAAAAAATGTATAAAAGCGCATAAAGCGCATAAAAACGTATGATGTGTAAAATTGAAACAAATAACCGCATAATTTGCGTTAATGCATAAACTTTATGCATTAACATGCGGGTTCAAAACGGCAGGAGGCAAATATGGTCGCCAATAACACAACAGCAGTTGCAGAGAATAATGAATCGCAAGAAGCGTTGCAATCTGATGCTTTCAGGGCGATTATTACCGTTGTCGGCTGCGATACCGTTGGTATTATTGCAAAAGTTACTTCACATGCTGCCGAGCATAATGTAAATATTTTGAATATTTCTCAAACAATTGTCGACGGATTCTTCAACATGATGATGATTGTTGACGTGTCTACTGTTGATTGCGAATTTGGCAATTTTGCTGCAGGATTAGAAACGCTAGGAGACGAAATTGGCGTGCGTATTCGCTGCCAGCGTAGCAATATTTTCACTGCAATGCACAGAATCTAAAATCCGCAGCAATCTAAGTAAACGTAAGGAAGTGCATAATGCTCAACCTGATGGAAGTAAGCGAAACTAATTCGATGATTGAGCAAGAACAGCTCGACGTTCGCACAATCACCATGGGAATCAACCTACTAGATTGCGCTTGCGAAAACGTGCAGGACGTTTGTTGTAAAGTTGAAGCAAAAATCACACGTCTTGCGAAAGATTTAGTAAAAACCGGTAACGATATTTCGCGCGACTACGGAATTCCAATTGTAAACAAGCGAATTACTGTAACTCCGATTTCGCTTGTTGGAGCGTCATCTTGTAAAAAGTCTGAAGATTTTGTGCAAATTGCGCACGCATTAGACAGAGCAGCACACACTGTTGGAGTTGATTTAATTGGTGGGTATTCTGCGCTTCCTGCAAAGTCGATGACTGCAGCAGACCGCATGCTTATTGAGTCGCTTCCGCAAGCCTTAAGCGAGACGGAAATTGTGTGCTCGTCTGTGAATGTTGGCTCAACACGAACCGGTATAGACATGGATTGCGTAGAGCTGCTCGGACGTACGATTAAAAAGATTGCTGAAGCTACAGCTGAAAACGATTCTTACGGTTGCGTTAAATTCGTGGCTTTTTGTAATGCTCCGGACGACAATCCGTTCATGGCAGGCGGCTTCCATGGCATAACTGAAGGCGATGCTGTGATCAATGTTGGCGTGTCTGGTCCTGGCGTTGTTTCGAGTGCACTCGATGCTGCTAGAGGGAAAGACTTTGCTTTTCTGTGCGAAACTATTAAGCGCACTGCGTTTAAAATTACTCGCGTAGGTCAGTTGGTTGCGCAAGAGGCTTCTCGCAGGCTTGGTGTGCCGTTTGGAATTATAGACTTGTCGCTTGCTCCAACTCCTGCAGTTGGCGATTCTGTTGGCGAAGTGCTTGAGAAAATCGGTTTGGATCAGGTTGGTGCTCCCGGCACAACTGCAGCGCTCGCTATGCTGAACGATCAAGTTAAGAAGGGCGGCATTATGGCAAGTAGCTATGTTGGCGGTCTTTCTGGAGCGTTTATACCCGTTTCGGAAGATGCAAATATGATTGCTGCTGCGAAGTCTGGCTGCTTGACTATTGAAAAGCTTGAAGCAATGACTTGCGTTTGCTCAGTCGGTCTTGACATGATTGCAATTCCTGGAAACACTTCCGCTGCAACGATTTCTGGCATGATTGCGGATGAATCTGCAATCGGCATGATTAATCAAAAAACTACCGCTGTGCGAATTATTCCAGTAATTGGAAAAGGTGTAGGCGAAATGGCGAACTTCGGCGGATTAATGGGATATGCGCCGATTATGCCAGTAAACCAAACAAGCTGCGAAGCTTTCGTAACTCGCGGTGGACGTATTCCTGCCCCGGTACACAGCTTCAAGAATTAGCGTGCGCTTTGACCGAGCTTGAAATCACAGGATTTCAAGCTCCTTCAAAGCGGAAACTCGCTTAAGTTGGAAGTCCGGGGGACTTCCAACGCGAGTTTCGTAGCGAGCGCGTTACCCGCGCGAGCGTCACCGTTTTTTCGTTACTGGTGCAGTCGTCAGCGCAAATGCCGGAGAACATGCGCGCAATTGGGGACTTACACCCCACATAAGTCCACAAAAACGAGCGCAGCGCTTCGGCAGGTCGTCGCACGCATAAATCCTACTGCACATTAATGATCACTGGCTCGCTGTGAAGCCCTGGCACGCGCTTATGCTCAAGCCGCGCAACGTATGTGCCGCGATCCACCTTCGGTAAATCGTCATCTGCAACACAGCCTTTTCCGACGGTAGTATTGGTATTCCAAGTGATTTTCTTTTCGAAATGATCACCCTTCGCCATAAGCAGCGGCTTTAATGCAGTGTCACAACTATCAGAACGCCATACTGCATGTGATAAGTAGTCAACGCTCTTACTTGCGTCTTTAAAGTCTTTGTTGTCTTTATTATCTTTCTTTTTATTATCTTTAGTTTCTTGCTTACCTTGCGTAACTTCTTCACTACTATTAATAGTTAGAACAGCATTCATATCCGATGCGTCAATAAGGCAAGAAGAGTTTCCTTCGTGCACAAATCGTTCTGTCAACTCAACACTACCGCCCATAGGAACAGTTTGTGACTTAGTAGAAAGCTCAAGACGAATATCTTTATCGGTGCAATGAGGTGTTAATCCAACAGGACGGGGGTCTGGCACTGAATGACGAACAATGGTAACTTCATGACCAGCAATCGCTTTACTAATAGCGGCAATACCCTTGCTCAAGCTAATAACACAAAATATTGCCAACATAATCAAAAGCAACAAAGCAATACCGACAACAATTCTGCGACGACGATACATTCTTCGTTTTGCTGCGCTCATGTTACGTACGGTCTTACGCACGGGTTTGCGCATCGGGTTGCGAACCGATGTTGCACTCGCATTGCGATGCGGCTCACGTGGTGACGTAGTTGGCATTGACATATTTACCATTGTAATACATAAGTCGATGAGATGAACTGTACTCACTACACAAGGTAGACTCACATACAAAGTAATTAAGCTGTTAATTAAAGAGTTACAAAAGCAGCGTAATGAGTTAGTTACTTAAGGTAGTGCTAAAGTGCCATCTGGCAATATAGTGATAAGACTGTCATGATTGAGCGAAGCAATGCATTCGCCAAGTTGTGTTTGATTCGACCATAAATTGTTGATCTCGCAACGTTGCAATACCTGCTGTTTTTTATGTGCTTCACGCAATGCCTGCAAAATAATGCCGCGCACTTGCCGATTAGTGCCGGCAAAATGCTGCTGGGGGCGGGTATGGCGGCCAAGACCTGGAAATCCAGCAGCTTTGAAACGGCACCATGTTTGCAAAGGACATGCAGTGCATTGCGGAGATCGTGCTGTGCAAATGGTAGCACCAATTTCCATAATTGCCTGATTCCAAACGGATGAAGTGCAGGTAGTGTTGGTGGTGTTAGTAGCGTTAGCAGTGGCAGCAGTAACATGATTATCTTCTGGCAATACTGCGGCAGCAAGCTCGCGGTCAGATTGCGTTGTGCTGCCACCATGCGATTCAGTTCCAGTAAAAGCGCGCATAAGTACGCGGCGAATATTTGTATCAATCACCGCAATGTGCTTGCCATAAGCAAAGCTGAGTATTGCACTTGCTGTGTAATCGCCTACACCTGGCAAGGCAATAAGTTCTTCATAGGTGCATGGCAGCTTATTGCGATATCTTGTTGCTACAACTTGAGCACAAGATTGTAAACGTAACGCGCGTCGAGGGTAGCCGAGGCGACCCCAAGCTGTAATAATTTCAGCACTCGTAGCGTGAGCTAGTGATTGTGCATCTGGCCAAGTTTGCATCCAAGTGAGCCAATAGGGTACAACACGGCTCATTTGCGTTTGCTGGCTCATTACTTCACACACAAGCACACCCCAAGGGGTAGTGTGCCCAAACCTCCAAGGCAAATCGCGTGCACAACTATGCCAAAAAAGTGCAACATTATCGCGCGTAAGTGTTGCCAATTCGCGCAATGACTGAGAAGTTTCTTCGGTGAGATGTTCTTCGGGGAGAGATTGTGAATCTTGTTGCATGCTTAATTATGTAAACGTCGTATACTTTTGTGATTACTTTCCGCCTGTAAAACCGAGTTGCCTCCATGCTTCATACACTGCAATAGAAGCGCAATTTGT
Source organism: Gardnerella sp. 26-12 (assembly GCF_001660745.1). NCBI lineage: Bacteria > Bacillati > Actinomycetota > Actinomycetes > Bifidobacteriales > Bifidobacteriaceae > Gardnerella > Gardnerella sp. 26-12. The sequence continues at coordinate 11,181 of NZ_LWSR01000007.1, read as the reverse complement.
AAGATTCAAACTACGAAGTGACGGGCGCATAGGAAGACGCACCTGCTCTGCCACGTGCGGGCCTGTCATAACATCCATTGGATCAGGAATATCTCCTGGCTCTGGTCCAAAAAGCAGAATATCGTTCGACTTATATTCAATTTCAGTGTAAAGTTTCGTAGCATTTGCAGTAAACGCAATAATTCGCGAATTTGGCATTGACTCAACTAAATTCTCAAAATTTGGGTGCAAAACAACGTGAGCCATATCGTGATAATCCAAGCCTGCGCGACGTAATTTAGTATCGTGCAAATTAAAACCAAGCGGCTCAACCAAATGCAAAATAGTGCCAGTTACAGCGCAAAGTCGAATCGCGGAACCTGTATTTCCTGGAATACGAGGGGAGTAAAAGCAAAGGTGAGGGGTGTGCGTTTCTGCACGCGCGGCATCGTCGGCACTGAGCATTGCGTCCATAACGCTAATCGGATTTCCGTGAGCATCGGTTACAAGCTCGTCTGGACCATAATTTGATTTGCGGTAGCCGTACTCGTACATTTGCTCTAAGCGGCTTGCTGCTGCTTTGTGTGTTTCGGTTTGTGCTTCGGTTTGCTTTTTGGTTTTGGCTGCTGCTTCTTGCGTATTCTCGCTGTTATTCATGCTATTCCTTAGCTTTTTAAGTATATTTACGTAACTTCGTAATCGTAACGTATTTAGTTTACTCGCAACTTGCACATTACGGTTGCGAGCGTTCGTTATTGGTGGGGAAAAGTCTGGGGTTTTTGGTAAAGTAGAGATTCTGTGTAAGGTGTGTCATATAGCGGGCATGCTCATGGAACCGAAGAAGGCGCCCGCGCATCGCAACTTGCTTATTTGGCAGTTTCGTTTGCCGCGATTTTCTTTAGTTTTTCAAAGATTAAATAGTTAACTAGCGAGTGATAAAGGAACGTCCATTGGCTGCTGAACAAGCTATGACGAGCACCACGAAAGTCATCGCACGTGCTGACGAACATGATATTAAGTTGCATAAAGCGTCAGATCGTGTGAATTTTGGCTCCATTTGTGAGCCTATTGATGTGCCATACCTCCTCGGCGTGCAAACCGACAGCTTTGATTGGTTGATCGGTTCTGAACGCTGGAAGAAGCGCGTTGCAGAAGATGAAGCAAACGGAACTCACACCGTGCCTCATGTTTCTGGTCTCGACGAAGTCTTCCAGGAGATTTCCCCAATTGAGAACTTTGCTGAGACAATGAGTCTCACATTCTCTGATCCATACTTTGAAGAGCCACGCCACACTGTGCTCGAGTGCAAGGAAAAGGATTACACCTATTCTGCTCCACTTTATGTGAATGCTGAGTTTGAAAACGGCGAAACTGGTGAAATTAAGAGCCAAACTGTTTTCATGGGTGATTTCCCACTTCAAACTCCACACGGTACTTTTATTATTGGCGGCACCGAGCGAGTAATTGTTTCGCAGCTTGTGCGCTCTCCAGGCGTGTATTTTGATCGCACGCAGGATCGCACTTCCGACAAGGATGTTTTCGGTGCGAAGATTATTCCAAGCCGCGGTGCATGGCTGGAATTTGAGATCGACAAGCGTGACGTTTTAGGCGTTCGCGTTGACCGCAAGCGTAAGCAGTCTGCAATCGTATTCCTTATGGCTATTGGCATGACGAAAGACGAAATTGCCGATGCTTTCCAAGGATACCCACTTGTTTTGGATGCGCTCGCAAAAGAGCCTATCGAAACGCAAGACGATGCACTTACCGATTTGTACCGTAAGATTCGCCCTGCAGATACTGCAACTCCAGAAGCTGGTCGCAACCTTCTCGATTCCTTCTACTTCAACACAAAGCGTTACGATTTGGCTCGCGTTGGTCGCTATAAGATCAACCGCAAGCTCGGTATTGAAGCAGATTACAGCGATCGTAGCTTGAACCGCGAAGATATTATCGCAACTATTAAGTACTTGGTAACGTTGCATTCCGGCGAAAAAACCTTCCCAGGTAAGCGCGACGGTCAAGACGTGCAGTTGCGCGTTGACGTTGACGATATCGATCATTTCGGCAACCGTCGTATTCGTCAGGTTGGCGAGCTTGTGCAGAATCAGCTTCGTACCGGCTTAAGCCGCATGGAGCGCGTTGTGCGCGAACGTATGACAACTCAGGATGCAGAGGCAATTACTCCTCAGTCCTTGATTAACATTCGTCCAGTAAACGCAACTATTAAGGAATTCTTCGGAACTTCCCAGCTCAGCCAGTTTATGGATCAAAACAATCCTTTGGCAGGCGTTACGAACAAGCGTCGTCTTTCCGCACTTGGTCCTGGTGGTCTTTCTCGCGATCGCGCTTCTATGGAAGTTCGAGACGTGCACCCATCCCACTTCGGACGTATGTGCCCAATCGAATCCCCAGAAGGTCCAAACATCGGTCTTATCGGTTCTTTGGCAACCTTCGGACGCATCAATCCATTCGGCTTCATCGAAACCCCATACCGTAAGGTTGTGAATGGTCACGTAACTAATGAAGTCGAATACATGACTGCAGATCGTGAAGCTGAGCACGTTATTGCTCAAGCAAACCAGGAACTCGACGAAAACGGCAACTTCGTCGGCACTCAAGCACTTGCTCGCGTGGACGAAGAAGAAGCAGTCGATGTGCCTGTAAGCACTGTAGATTACATGGACGTTTCCCCACGTCAGATGGTTTCTCTCGGCGCTTCCTTGATTCCATTCTTGGAGCACGATGAAGGCCACCGCGCATTGATGGGTACGAACATGCAGCGTCAGGCTGTGCCGCTTATTAAGTCGGAGCGACCACTTGTTGGTACCGGTTCTGAATGGCGTGCAGCAGTTGATTCTGGCGACGTAATCTTGGCTGAAAAGCCGGGCGTAGTAACTTACGTTTCTGCAGATATTATTCGCGTTATGAACGACGATGGAACTCAGTCCAGCTACAAGCTTTCAAAGTTCCAGCGTTCTAACCAGACTACTTGCTACAACCAAGTGCCGCTTATTAAAGACGGCGAGCGCGTTGAAACTGGTACAGTTTTGGCAGACGGTCCTGCAACCGAAAAGGGCGAACTTGCATTGGGTAAGAATTTGCTCGTTGCGTTCATGCCTTGGAACGGTTACAACTACGAGGATGCTGTGATTATTTCCCAGCGTCTTGTGCAAGACGATACGCTTTCTTCTATTCACATTGAAGAATACGAAATCGACGCTCGCGAAACCAAGCTTGGTTCCGAAGAGATTACTCGTGACTTGCCAAACGTTGGCGAAGATGCGATTGCAAATCTCGACGAGCGCGGCATTATTCGTATTGGCGCTGAAGTCGAAGCTGGCGATATTTTGGTTGGTAAGGTAACTCCTAAGGGCGAGACCGAGCTTACTCCAGAAGAGCGTTTGCTCCGCGCAATCTTCGGCGAAAAGAGCCGCGAAGTGCGCGATACTTCTTTGCGCGTGCCACACGGCGAGACTGGTACTGTGATTGCAGTTAAGGAAATCACTCGTGAAGACGCTGAAGACGACGGTGACGAGCTTCCAAACGGCGTGAACCAAATGATTCGCGTTTACATTGCTCAGCATCGTAAGATTACGCAAGGCGATAAGCTTTCCGGTCGTCACGGCAACAAGGGTGTTATTTCCCGCATTTTGCCAGAAGAAGATATGCCATTCTTGGCTGATGGTACTCCAGTTGACATCATGCTTAACCCGTTGGGTGTGCCTTCTCGAATGAACTTGGGTCAGGTGCTCGAGCTTCACTTGGGTTGGATTGCTCACGCTGGCTGGGATATTAACTTGGATCCAGACTTGGAAGCAGCTTGGAAGAAGTACGTGCCGCAAGGTGCTGAGCATGGCGATCCATGCACTCCAGTTGCAACGCCAGTATTCGACGGCGTGCGACCAGAAACTTTGAAGGGCTTGCTTTCTACAACACTCGCAAATCGCGATGGTGACAAGCTTGTTGGCTCTGACGGTAAGGCAACCTTATTCGACGGTCGTACTGGTGAGCCATTCCCGAAGCCAATTTCTGTGGGCTACATGTACATTTTGAAGCTGCATCACTTGGTTGATGATAAGATTCACGCACGTTCCACTGGTCCTTACTCCATGATTACCCAGCAGCCGTTGGGTGGTAAGGCTCAGTTCGGCGGTCAGCGCTTCGGCGAAATGGAAGTGTGGGCGCTCGAGGCTTACGGTGCTGCTTACACATTGCACGAAATGATGACTACGAAGTCTGATGACGTCGACGGTCGTGTGCGCGTGTACGGTGCTATCGTCAAGGGCGATAACCTGCCACCAGCTGGCATTCCTGAATCATTCAAGGTGTTGCTTAAGGAAATGCAGTCGCTTTCGCTTAATGTTGAGGTGTTGAACGCTGAAGGCGTCGCAATCGACATGAAGGATGAAGAGGACGACCCAGTTTCATCTTCCGACGATCTTGGCTTCAATATTGGCGCTCGACCAGATTCGTCCGCCAAGGAAGATCAGATTGCTGTTGAACCTGAATACCAGTGATTCGGTAACGAACACACTTTAAGAAATTAAGAAACGTTAAAAACAATTTCATGAGACAGGACGATAAGAGTGCTGGACGTCAACGCATTTGACAAACTGAGGATTGGACTGGCAACCGCCGAAGATATCCGTAGCTGGAGCCACGGCGAAGTAAAGAAGCCAGAAACCATTAATTACCGTACCCTAAAGCCAGAGAAGGACGGTCTGTTCGGTGAGCAGATCTTCGGTCCAACTCGCGATTGGGAGTGCGCATGCGGCAAGTATAAGCGCGTGCGCTTTAAGGGAATCGTGTGCGAACGATGCGGCGTAGAAGTTACCCGCAGTCGCGTTCGCCGCGAACGCATGGGTCATATTGAGCTTGCAGCTCCGGTAACGCACATTTGGTTCTTCAAGGGTGTGCCAAGCCGTTTGGGTTACTTGCTCGACATTGCACCTAAGGATCTTGAAAAAGTAATCTACTTCGCAGCCTACATGGTTACGAAAGTCGACGAAGAGCAGCGTCACCAAGATCTTCCAGATTTGCAAGACGAATTCGATACAGAAATCGGCAACCTTCGCAAGCGTCGTGATAACGAAATTGAAGCGCGCGCTAAGAAAGTTGAAGAAGACTTGCATGAGCTGGAAGAATCTGGCGAAGGCAAAGGTGCTGCAAGATCTAAGTTGCGTGCTAGTGCAGAACGCGAAATGTCTGCTATTCGTACTCGCTATGACGAGCAAATTCAGCGTTTGAACGCCGTATTTGATCGTTTCAAGGGCTTGCGTGCCGGCGATATGGAAGGCGACGTTGACTTGTGGCGCGAGATGGAAGATCGCTATGGCGATTACTTCGAAGGCTGCATGGGTGCTGAAGCTATTAAGAAGCGTTTGCAAGATTTCGATTTGAAGTCTGCTGCCGAAGAACTTCGCGCAGAAATTGACAACGGAACCGGTCAGCGCAAGGCTCGCGCTTTGAAACGACTGAAGGTTGTAAACGCGTTCTTGACTACTGGAAACAAGCCAGAAGCTATGGTTTTGGACGTAATTCCAGTAATCCCACCAGACTTGCGACCAATGGTTCAGCTTGATGGTGGTCGTTTTGCAACTTCCGATTTGAACGATTTGTACCGTCGTGTAATCAACCGTAACAACCGTTTGAAGCGACTTATTGAGCTTGGTGCTCCTGAGATTATGCTTAATAACGAAAAGCGCATGCTTCAGGAAGCAGTCGACTCACTCTTCGACAACGGTCGCCGCGGACGCCCAGTAACCGGCGCATCCAACCGACCATTAAAGTCGCTTTCCGACATGCTTAAGGGTAAGCAAGGTCGATTCCGCCAGAACTTGCTCGGTAAGCGTGTTGATTACTCCGGCCGTTCCGTAATCGTCGTTGGTCCAAGTCTTCGCATGCATCAGTGCGGTTTGCCAAAGCCAATGGCATTGGAGCTGTTTAAGCCGTTCGTTATTAAGCGTTTGGTAGATCAGGGCTTTGCTCAGAATATGAAGAGCGCAAAGCGTTTGGTTGACCGCGGCGACTCCGAAGTTTGGGGCGTCTTGGAGGAAGTTATTTCCGAGCATCCTGTGCTTCTTAACCGCGCACCTACACTTCACCGCTTGGGTATTCAAGCATTTGAGCCAATTTTGGTTGAAGGTAAAGCAATCCACCTGCCACCACTTGCCTGCGCAGCATTCAACGCAGACTTCGATGGTGACCAGATGGCAGTGCATCTTCCGCTTTCTGCAGAAGCTCAAGCCGAAGCACGCACTTTGATGATGGCTTCCGACAATATCTTGAAGCCAGCAGACGGTCACACCGTTACAATGCCTTCTCAGGATATGATTCTGGGTCTTTACTACTTGTCTACCGTAATTGACGGAGCAAAGGGTCAGGGTCGTATTTTCTCCTCGCTTGCTGAAGCTGAAATGGCTCTCGACAAGCATGAGATTGACATGCAAGCTAAGGTGCTGATTCGAGTTCCTGCAGACTTCGTATTGCCAAAGAATTGGGAGCCTGCTGAGCTTAAGGTTGTCGACCCTGAGCCAGGCAGCCCGGACGTTGTGCGCGAAGAGCGTTTTAAGGACGGAACTGTACTGTTTGCAACTTCTTGCGGACGCATTTTGTTCAACGGAACTTTGCCAGTCGACTATCCGTTCGTAAACGAGCAGGTGCCAAAGGGCGTACTTTCTAAGATCGTCGACGAAATTGCAACCCGCTATTCTACAGCTCAAGTTGCAGCAACACTCGACGCTTTGAAGGATCTCGGCTTTACTCGCGCTCCTTGGTCTGGCGTAACGATGGCATTCTCCGACATTGTGCTTCCTCCAAATCGCGAACAAATCGCGCAAGATTACGAGGATCAGGCTGCAAAAATCAACTCCCAGTACGATATGGGTCTTCTTACCGACGAAGAACGTCGTCAAGAGTTGATTAACTTGTGGACTGAATGCACCGACAAGGTTGCAGACGCAATGCGCGAAAACTTCCACGACGACAACAACGTGAACATCATGGTTCAGTCAGGCGCACGTGGTAACTGGATGCAGATTCGCCAGATTGCTGGTATGCGAGGCCTCGTGGCAAACCCTAAGGGCGAGATTATTCCTCGACCTGTTAAGTCAAACTACCGCGACGGCTTGTCTGTGTTGGAGTACTTCATCTCCCAGCACGGCGCTCGTAAGGGCCTGGCAGATACCGCACTTCGTACGGCAGAATCTGGCTACTTGACTCGTCGTCTTGTGGACGTTTCGCAGGAAGTAATCGTTCGCGAAGAAGATTGTGGCACTAAGCGCGGTCTTATGATGAAGATTGCTGATCGCGACGAAAACGGCAATTTGACGCTTGTTAAGGCTGCTGATGGCGGTCCATACTCGCGCTTGCTTGCTGCAGACGTGCTCGATCCTGCTGACGGCACTACAGTTTTGGCAAAGTGCGGAGATGCGCTTTCTATGGACGTTTTGCGCGATTTGGTTGCGCACGGCGTTGAGGAAGTTAAGGCGCGTTCTGTGCTTACTTGCGAATCTAAGCGCGGCGTTTGCGCAAAGTGCTACGGATGGTCCTTGGCTACGAGCCGACTCGTGGATGTTGGCGAGGCTGTTGGTATTGTTGCAGCACAGTCCATTGGTGAGCCTGGTACGCAGCTTACGCTTCGTTCCTTCCACTCTGGTGGCGTCGCTTCGGCTTCTGATATTACTCAGGGTCTTCCTCGTGTTACGGAGCTTTTCGAGGCTCGTACTCCTAAGGGTGAGGCTCCAATCGCTGAGTTCCCAGGCGTTGTGAAGGTTGAGGATACTGACCATGGTCGTCAGGTGACTTTGACTCCAGACGACACTACGGTTGAGCCAATCGTTTACCCTGTGACGCGTCGTGCGCCAATGCTGGTAAAGGATGGCGAGCATGTTGACGTTGGTACGCAGCTGATTGAGGGTTCTGTGGATCCTAAGAAGATTTTGCGAATCCTTGGTCCGCGCGCAGCTCAGGTGAATATTGTGGAAGAAGTTCACAACGTTTACCGTTCTCAGGGCGTTGATATTCACGACAAGCACATTGAAGTTATTGTGCACCAGATGCTTCGCCGTATTACGGTGATCGATTCTGGCGATACGGATCTTCTTCCAGGTGAGCTTGTGGATCAGGCAAAGTTCCGTGAGGCAAACTTGGCTGCCGTTAAGAACGGTGGCAAGCCTGCTGCTGGTCGACCAGAGCTTATGGGTATTACCAAGGCTTCTTTGGCTACGGATTCTTGGCTTTCTGCAGCATCGTTCCAGGAGACTACGCGCGTGCTTACTGAGGCCGCCTTAAGCCAGAAGGAAGATGACCTCAAGGGCTTGAAGGAGAACGTGATTATCGGTAAGCTCATCCCAGCTGGTACCGGTTTGGCGCGTTACCGCAACGCTAACGTGGAGCCGGATCCTCAGGTGCGTGACTCTATTTATCCGAACTTTGGTTTGGGTGGTGCAGATAGCACGCCTTCGAACTTCGGTGAGAGCGATATGGGCGATGTTGACTTCTCCAACATTGATTTTGGCGACATGAAGCTCGGCGACGACTTTAATCCAGATGATTACCTTGATGATCAGGGTGGTCAGGGTGATTACGGCGACGAAGCTGAGTGACGCTAGTCTGATATAAAAATGGGGCTTCAAGCTTTCGGGCTTGAAGCTCCTTTTTTGTTGCGCGTTGGCGGTTTTTCCGCGGGTTTGTGGACTTAGGTGGGGTGTAAGTCCCCAAAAGCGAGCATCCCTCCTCGGGTTTGTGGACTTGGGTGGGGTGTATGTCCCCAAAAGCGAGCATACTTCCTCGCGTTTGTGGACTTGGGTGGGGTGTAAGTCCCCAAATGCTCGCATTGTCCACCTTTTTCACACATGCACTTTTGGAACACCTGCAGATAACAGTTTTTTCTCAAGCTTTCTAGAATCTACAACATCTGCAAAATCGAAGCGCACAATCTTACTTGCTCCACATTCGTAAATAATTCGTTCTCTGTTGCGTTCTCGTTTCACAGCATTACGATCGTATTTAAGTGCTCTGTTTGCGCTGCCAAAATCACCATCAATAAAATTATCAGAAGAGTTGTGATTAATATCGCAATTTAAATTTTTTCCGCATCCAATTAAATACTTATCTGTTCCATCTAATTCTCCAACTATAAGACTCTCATTAACCTTCCATGCAAAATCGGCGCGCAGTGGCCAGTCTGGATTATTGTTATTTTGGAATTCATATTGTAAATAAGGTTTAATAAAGCCCAATTCAAGCATTGCGGCTCTTGCCAGAGATTCCCCAGCGTTTTCGCTTTTTGGTGACGCAAAATTACAAAGAAGCCGCAGTCGTGCAAAAATATCAGTGTCGTCAATGTTTGCAAAATAAGGGTTTTGAGATTTTTCAAAATACTGATGATTATAGAATGGTTGAGCATCTTGTTGATAGCGCGCAAATTCGTAAAATTCGCAACAAGTTTTGTGAATTTTCTCAAGATCAAAGCCTTTTCGGCATGCCGAGTCAAAGGTTGGCAGAGCAATTCTAAATGGTTTGGTCCATGCTTCAACAAATAGAATGTTGTAGATACTAGCGGCATGATCAATTGCGCTTTCTTCTGGCGTTTTAATGTGCCCGAATGTTGAAGTTTTTAGGATTTTTATAGTGTCATTCGTATCTTTATTAGCTTCGTTAGAAGCTGACGATTGAGTGTCATCGTGCTTCTTATGATTTTCTTCGAGCCTAATTCCATTCTCGTCTTCAATAATGTCTGGAAGGTGGACGCGTTTAAGCTGCCGTTTTTCTATCTTTCTTACAGCTTTCTCATTTGTTGATTCAGCAGTTTTGTTTGGATATGGACATGACACGTATATGTTTATTTGTTTTGATTGATTTTTGTATTCTTCAACTATGTCTAGTCCTAGTAGTGCTGCGCCAGATTCTCCGGTATATTTCCAAGATTTTATTTTTATTTTTTTAGCGAGAGTAATAGCTATGTGTCGCACTTTATCTATGTACCATAAGTTTTCCCAATGTGCGCGCCTTGCGTACAATCCGTAGTACGGTTCAACGAGATAGCCGGATTTTAATTGTTTGCGCAGAATTTTGCGCGATTGAGTACACGATGCCATAAAGCATGAGCCTTGATTTTCTGATTCCAAAATGCCTGATAACGTTTTACAATCTTTCATGCTGATGATGCTATTTTTATATGATTCAAGTTGCAATATATCTTTAGAAATGTGGATAAAAGTTATTTTTTATACGCACATTTTTCTATTTGATTTGACAAAATTATATCTTGTTGATAAAGAAGCATGATGCGTTTAGGTGCGTGTGAAGTTGCGCGAGTTTGTGGACTTAGGTGGGGTGTATGTCCCCAAAAGCGCGCACTTTATCCCGTGTTTGTGGACTTGGAGCGTGTGTAAGTCCACAATTGTGCGCATTCTTCCTCGTGTTTGTGGACTTGACTGTACTGTTTCTGCGCGCGGGTCTCTGGTTGCTTGTTTTGACAAGACGCGCATATACTATTATGCTATATATAACATAAACAGGGGGTTGGGGAATTGTTTGATGTGATTTTTTACAGTGAAAAAGCAAGAGTTGTAGGAAAAGCAAGAGTTGCGGCGAATGCGCGCAGTGCAGGGAGCGCACGCAGTGCAGGAAACGCGAATAAATGATTTGCATGAACTCACGGACGAGCTTATGAAGGATCCCGAGTTCAAGAAAGAGTATGATGCGCTTCAGCCGGAAAGAGACTTGACTATGTCGCTTGTGATGGCGAGAAAAAAGGCTGGTTTGACTCAGGCTGAGCTGTCGGAGAAGACGGGTATAAGTCAGTCTGATATTAGCAGGTTGGAAAATGGTTCGAGGAATCCGACTATTGCGCTTTTGAATCGTATTGCAAATGCTTTGAATGCGACTTGCAGGATTGAGTTTGTGCCGAATGCGCGTTGACGTGTTTTAGCGCTGCGATTTAGCGCTCAACTTGCCTTGTACTTTCCAAACGAACTTGTTGGAAATTCCGACAGGTTGACTTTTCGTTAGGAATATAAAGAAAGCACAATCGTGTGCGCGCTTGCGTGAAAAGCCCAGCATAATTTCTAAAGCACAGCCACACTAGCCTGCCCTGCCTTCGTCTTTGTTGACGAAGGCAGACCTCGCTTGCGTTGAAAGCACACTGTGCTTTCAACCTTGAGCAAGCTCGGCGCTCCGAGTTGCTTTCGCGCGCGC
>NZ_LWSR01000069.1:0-4932 GCF_001660745.1 Gardnerella sp. 26-12 | reverse complement strand
ATTTATAATTTATATATGACAATAATGCGGATTGCTGTAACGGGCGGAATTGCTGCCGGAAAATCTACAGTAGTAAATCATTTGCGTTCGCTTGGCGCTTTTGTTATAGATTACGATGTTTTATCGCGCGAAGTTGTGAAGCCAGGAGGTTACGTATTTCAGCAAATCGTAAGCATTTTTGGGGAGAATGTCGTTCTGAATGATGGCTCTTTAAATCGCGAGTTTATTGCAAAGCATGTTTTTGGGTACTCCGATGAGAGTTATGCAAATCGTAAGAAGCTTGAGTCGCTTATTCATCCTGCTATTTATGATTGCGCAAAGCTCTTAGAAAGCAAGTATGAAAGCGAGTATATTAGTAAAATTTCTAAGGAAAATCGCAACGTGTTGGACAGTATAAATTCAGTTATTGTGCACGATATTCCGCTCCTTGCGCAAGTAATCGACAGCATTCCATTTAGTTTTGACCATATTATTACTGTTGAAGCGCCTCAAGAAATTCGCGTTAAACGAATGATAAGCGAGCGAAATATGACTGAGGATCAGGCTTTGGCGCGCATAAATAGTCAGCTTCCTAGTAAAATGCGAAAAAATATCGCAGATTTTGTAGTTGATTCCACTAAACCAATGGAATCGATGCTTAACAGTGTTGACAATACGCTAAAATCATGGTTGTGTGACGCAAACAATAAAAGCGCTGAAATGACGAAACTGGGGAAGTAAAAAACTGGGGAAGTAAATACATGTCGAATAAAATTCAGCGCACAAACAAGCCTTTTGTAGTAAAAGCGCCATACAAGCCTTCGGGCGACCAGCCGCAAGCAATCGAAGAGTTAGCAAATCGCATTGAAAACGGCGAAAACGACGTTGTTTTAATGGGCGCAACTGGCACCGGTAAAACTGCTACAACCGCTTGGCTGATTGAGCGTTTGCAGCGGCCTACACTTATTATTGAGCCGAATAAAACTTTGGCAGCTCAGCTTTGCGCGGAGTTTCGCGAGCTTATGCCAGATAATGCTGTGAGCTATTTTGTGTCTTACTACGACTACTATCAGCCAGAAGCGTACATTCCGCAAACAGACACGTATATTGAAAAAGACTCGAATATTAACGACGATGTTGAGCGTCTTCGTCACGCTGCTACAGCGAATTTGCTTACGCGCAGGGATTGCGTTGTTGTAGCTACTGTTTCGTGCATTTATGGACTCGGTACCCCAGAGGAGTATGCCGAGCGAATGCTTATGCTGAGTGTTGGGGAGCAGCTTGAGCGAGACGATTTATTACGTCAATTTGTTAGCATGCAATACAAGCGCAATGACATTGCGTTTACGCGCGGAACTTTTAGAGTGCGCGGTGACACGGTTGAGATTATTCCAGTGTACGAAGAATTAGCTGTGCGAATTGAGTTCTTCGGTGACGAAATCGACAGAATTACTATGTTACATCCTCTTACAGGAGAAGTAATTCGCCAGGAGAGTAGCGTTCATATTTTCCCAGCATCTCACTACATTGCAGGACCGGAGCGCATGGAGCGCGCGTTAGAGGCGATTGAAAAAGAGCGCGACGAGAGAGTAGCTCAGCTTAAAAAGCAGAACAAATTGCTGGAAGCTCAGCGTTTGGAAATGCGAACTACGTATGATTTGGAGATGCTCCGCCAGGTTGGAGTGTGCCCAGGAGTGGAAAATTATTCTAGGCATTTTGACGGCCGTGCGGCTGGCACGCCTCCGCATACTTTGCTTGACTTTTTCCCAGATGACTTTTTGCTTGTTTTAGACGAGTCACATGTAACAGTTCCGCAAATTGGAGCCATGTATGAAGGCGACGCTTCGCGCAAAAGAACGCTTGTAGAGCATGGCTTTAGGCTGCCTTCTGCAATGGATAATCGCCCGTTAAAGTGGAAAGAATTTTTGGAGCATGTTGGTCAAACTGTGTATCTTTCTGCAACGCCTGGAGATTACGAGCTTGGGCTTTCGGATGGCGTAGTTGAGCAGATTATTCGCCCAACTGGCTTGCTTGACCCTAAGATTGAGGTTCGACCTGTGGAAGGGCAGGTTGACGATTTGCTTGCGGAAATCAAGGCGCGAGTAGCAAAAGATGAGCGCGTTCTTGTTACTACGCTTACGAAGAAAATGGCGGAAGACTTAACTGATTACTTCCTTGAGCTTGGTATTAAAGTTGAGTATTTGCATTCGGATGTTGATACTTTGCGCAGAGTGGAGCTTTTGCGCGAGCTTCGCGAAGGAAAAATTGACGTGATTGTTGGCATTAATTTACTTCGTGAGGGTTTGGATTTGCCGGAAGTTTCGCTTGTTGCGATTTTGGATGCAGATAAGGAAGGTTTCTTAAGATCTTACCGTTCGCTTATTCAGACGATTGGTCGTGCTGCTCGTAACGTTTCTGGAACTGTTCTTATGTATGCGGATACTGTTACTGATGCTATGAGCAAGGCGATTAGCGAGACAGAGCGCCGTCGTGAAAAGCAAATCGCGTATAACAAGGCTCATGGAATTGATCCTAAGCCTTTGCGAAAGAAGATTAGTGATGTGAACGACATGCTTGCTAAAGAGGATGTTGATACTCAAACTTTGCTAGCAGGCGGTTACAGGAATGCTAATAAGGCTGGGAACTCGCATTATGGCGTGCCAAAAGAGCCAAATCTTGGGCAGCAAAGCAAAGAAAAGCGTATGGCGAATGTTTCTGAGTTGCCGCAAGACGATATTATGTCGTTGATTAAAAATTTGAATGAGCAGATGCATGTTGCTGCAGAGCAGTTGCAATTCGAGCTTGCAGCGCGTTTGCGCGACGAGATACGCGATCTAAAGAAAGAGTTGCGTCAAATAAGCGATGCTCAAAGTTAGAAAATAACTATTATTCTCAATTATTATTCAACTATTGTTCAAGCATTATCTGAGCGTTATACAAGTATTTTCTGCGATTTTATGTTATTTTTTGTGAGCGTTCACAAAACGCCGAATAAATACAATAAGCGGTCACAATACGTTGATACACTGGAAAGCGGAATTGGGCGTTTTATGGTTTCTATCATTAAATCGCTCATAAAAAATAAACAGAAATAGAAAATAGGTAGGCATTATGCGTAAAGCCAAAATCGTTGATACTATTGGTCCAGCTACCGAATCCTTGGAAGGTATTACCAAGCTTGTTGAAGCCGGTATGGATGTTGCTCGTTTGAACCGTTCTCACGGCACTCCTGAAGATCATTTGCGCGTTTACAACAACGTTCGTGCAGCTTCCAAGTCCACTGGCCGCAATGTTGCTGCTCTTGTTGATTTGCAAGGTCCAAAGATTCGCTGCGGTTGGTTCAAGAAGAACGCTGAAGGCGAAGATAAGGTTTATTTGGAAGAAGGTCAGGAGTTCATCATCACTACTGATGATGTTGAAGGTGACGAGCACCGCACTTCTACAACCTTTAAGGGCTTGCCAGGAGATTGCCACGCAGGCGACCCAATCCTTATCGATGACGGTAAGGTTCGTCTTGAGGTAACCAAGGTAGAAGGCAACGACGTTCACACTAAGGTTATTGTTGCTGGTCCAGTTTCCAGCCACAAGGGCATTAACCTCCCAGGTGTTGCAGTTTCTCTTCCAGCTTTGACTGAAAAGGATGAGGCTGATCTTCGTTGGGCTATTCGCACCGGCGCTGACATTATTGCTATGTCCTTCGTGCGTTTCGCTACCGATATTAATCGCGCTCACGAAATCATGGACGAAGAAGGTCGTCGTATTCCAATTGTCGCCAAGATTGAAAAGCCACAGGCTGTTGAAAACTTGGAAGAGATTGTTAAGACCTTCGATGGCATTATGGTTGCTCGTGGTGATATGGCTGTTGAAATGCCTCTCGAAGAGGTTCCACTGGTCACCAAGCGTTGCATCGAGCTTTCTCGTCGCTATGCAAAGCCAGTTATCGTTGCTACTGAAGTTCTTGGCACAATGGTTAACTCTCCAGTTCCAACCCGTGCAGAAGCTTCTGACTGCGCTAACGCTGTTCTCGACGGTGCTGACGCAACAATGACTTCTAACGAAACTGCTGTTGGTAAGTACCCAGATGTTACCGTAAAGACCATGTCCCGTATTTCTCAGTACGCAACTGAGCACGGCTATGATCGCATTCCTGCTGTTGAGCTTGATATGTCTAGCACCGGTGCTGTTTCTTCTGCAGCTGTTGATTTGGCAGATAAGCTTAATGCTAAGGCTATTGTTGCTTACACTCAGACTGGTCGCACAGTTCATCGTATTTCTCGTGAACGCCCAACCGCTCCAATCTTTGGCTTGACTAACAATGAGCACACTTATCGTTGGTTGGCTTTGAGCTGGGGCACTGAAGGCTTCTTGATTGATGAAGATTACCATGACATGAATCGTCACGATTTGATGATCTTCACTGACAAGGTTCTTCGCGAAGCCGGTAAGGTTTCCGATGGTGATCAGATTGTTATCTTGAGCACTGCTCAGGGTGAACGCCAGGCTGGTCGCACTGACTCCATCTACGTTCACACCGTCGGTGCTTGCGACTAATTGCTTGATTCTGCGTTTCTTGTACTAATACGCTAGTTCTTCTAGTTTAAGTGCATTTGCGCAGTAGTATAGTTTGCGTAATGCGCGCTAGCTGTTTTGCAGTTTGCGCGCATTATGTTATGTATGATCAATATTGTTGATTTGCGACACGCGCAAAACGCTTTAACTATTTGCATGTGGCTTAAAGTGTGCTATAGTCAACAAGTCGCAAAAAAATGCGGAAAATTAAAAATGCCCCTGTATCCCAATTGGTAGAGGAAACAGCCTCAAAATCTGTGCAGTGTGAGTTCGAGTCTCACCGGGGGCACGTGCACGACGTCGCTTAGCTTGCTAGGCGACGTTTTTATTTTATATTTTAATGTCTCGTACATAAACAATAAGCGCTGTCTCTTATACACATCT
>NZ_LWSR01000068.1:0-5104 GCF_001660745.1 Gardnerella sp. 26-12 | reverse complement strand
TTAATTTATAGTCGCTTATAGCAATATTTTTATTCGTATTATTGCACAATATGATTGTCAGTTTTAACGTATACCTTCATTTCTTGCGGTTCCAAAGATTGCGCAGAAAGCCAAGAAATACCTGCTATACCAGCCTTATCGATTTCATCTTTATGAATACGGGCAGACAAAGCAACTTTGCTATGCGATTTCGCAATAAACATAACTGCATCGTGCGAAATTTCTGAAACAGGAATTCTTAAAGATGCATTCGCAGGAATCGTTACGTTTTTTGTAGCAGCTAATACACCATTTAAATCAAATCCTTGCAAACGCACAGCAGTATCTTTATCACTTGAAGAAGAAAGGTATAGAGCTGTTTCATTAGCAGAAACAGGCGATACAATTGCGCCACTACCTTGTACGTTAGATGGTGTAATAAAAGCTACATCTGATTGATTATCTTTGCCATCTTTAGTAATGGACATCATTACTTGAGTAGGAACATCTCCACTTACGCTCAAAGCATTAGCATGCTCCGGAACTTTTCCAAGATCGACAACTTGCAAATGGTGTGCTTTTAACGTCAAATTCTTTACTTCTTTAGAACCTGTATCATTCATCCATGAAAGCGTTACATTACCATCTTTATTTGGCCATACATATAACTTAGATTGATCGCCTTCACTAATACCTGAAAGAATATTTGTATTAGATTGAGTGCTTAATTCATGAACAATATCTACACCTTTTACAGATAAGCCACTCATATGAACGACTTTTACAAATGATGCTATAGGTGTCTGCTCACTTTCAACTTGCACGTATAATCCAGAAGTCTTAGGAGAGGCAGCAGCAAGATCAAAATATGCATGAGAACGAGCAGGAACAGTAGAAGCACTTCCTGTAGAAAGATTTAACTGATTGCTGCCGTGCTCAGCAGACCAAGCTCTAACACGAACAACAGTGGATTTTGAAGCAGCATTAAACGCTTCTAAACGAATAGAAATTCCATCAGCAGATTCTGGAACTAGGAATGTCTGTTTCATAGACGGCATTGAACAGGTAGTTGCAGATAAACCTTTTACGTCACCTTTAGTAGCCCATGAAACCATGGAAGCAGATATTCCAGTGCCAGATCCAACTCGTGACAAATGTCCTTCTAGAACTTGAGCGTCATGATTTACATTATTGTTAGCAATAAAAGCTGACGTATCATCATCAGTTGATTTTGAATTCAACGTAATAGATTGATCATTGTTATCTCGTATGTTACGCAAGCTAGAACTATACACATCTCCAAAAGCACCATAACGAGCAGAAGATTGTAAATCGCCTTCTGATTCGTTATATTCGCTATCACCATATTGAGTCAAATCTGGAAGAGACAATCGAATAGGACAAATAGTTTGCAAACGAGTAGAACCAACACTACTTATAACGCCACTAGATGGAGTATTAGGATTGTCTACAAAGTGAGACATTGGTAAGCATAATGCAACAACACATGCAGAAGCAATAAGTATTATTGCACTAAAAATAGCAAGTGAGACAATACTGACTATTTTGTTCTTGCGATTAATATCTACATCCGCATTTACTTCACCATGCTTAGAGCCCTCATGAGGATTTTTATGCCAGTTCATCTAATTCCTCCTCATGCCTGTCATCTGAACGTTCTATCATTGCATGTCTGCCAAATCGAGGCACGGCAACAATACAGTACAGCAGTAATACCATAGAAGAAACAATAATCCAAGGAACTCTCCACGCAAGAGGCCTAGATCGATAATACGGAGATGTAGAAGACAACGACTTAGAATCAGGCACACCATCAAATCTGCAATAAGTTCCTTGCGGTGATGAAACAACCAATTGTGTACCGTCAGAAGCGTTAACGTGTGCAATTAATTGTTCAGTAGCTTCTTTGTTAACATTACTCACTGTTTGCACAGAAGGATGTAACAATTGTTGTATTGACATAGAAGTTTTATGGGAAACCTGCTTATTTTCTGAACTATTAACAATATAAATACCGCCAATTCCAAGTTGCTTTAACGTTGAAATTGCGCCATTATCTGCATGAGATAACAATTGTGCTGAGGCACGATATATTGCTTTATTGCTTGATGAATCACCAAACATTACTTGTCTAACACGAAGTGCTGGAGATTCGTCTATTGCATCTCCCTTAGATGTTCGCATAATAGAGATTGACAAATCATGGCTACTTTGAGCTCTTAAAGCAAGTATTCGCCGAGTATCGTCTTTTCGCAAATAATCAGAAACAACCATAGGGAGCTCATTGTTATTTGCGCAAATAGATGTAGCAGGTCCGCTCAATACAGCAAAAAGACCCAAAAGAACCGCCATAGTCAACATGCTACTTGCAAGAACAGCGCGTGCTATGCGAATTATGCGCTGCAACAATTGTGCCGCAGAACGACGCATTGCAGCACGTCTACTTGCACGAGTTTTATAGTTATCAAAAATTTGAGACTCAGATTCCTTCGAAGTACGTAGTGGCTCAAAGCGTCGAACAGCTTGACCGGCAACCATGCACATACAAGATAAAATGCCGACAGTAGATAATGCGACTCCAGGCAAAACGCTTGCAGCAACAGGTCCTGAAATATCGGATGCAACTACAACACGAGCGGCAATAAGAGATAACAGCATTCCGGAAATAATCACAACCCACATCATTCGAGAAACTCGCAAAGCAAAAGGCAAAGTTAATGACGTAACAGCCATAACAACAGCTAGAATTGCAAAAATTACCATTATTATTGTTCTTAAGCTCATCAATGGCATATTAATTTCAACATTAGGAGAAGCCATATTAAAAGCGTGCAACAAAACATCAGCGTAATCGCTTACGCGTGGAGCACCTTGCACACTTCTCAATGGCAAAGCCATACTAGAGAACAATTGACGCCACATTCCAGATTCGCCATATCTAATAGCACTTCCTATTGTAGGAAGCAAAACAATTATCGATGGTATAGGCATAAGCGCGAACATAATACGATGAGAGCGCACCATAATAAACGACGCAATAAAAATAACAATAAGAGGCAAAACAAGCTGCGGTTCTGCAGCTACTGGAACCATAAAGCATAATGCTGCGCATGCTGCACATTGAGTGGATTTAACAGGACGCACAGGATCTTCTGTTACGTACATTCCAACAGCATGGAACGCAAAAGCAAATGCTGCAGGCAAAAATGCCATAGTCATTAACATTGGCAAATCACCGCGTGCAAACAAACCAAAAGCAATAGCAATCATAGTCCAGCAAATACCAGCGCATACACGCACAGTATCCGAGCGCGTAAATACGCCAGCAAGAGCCCAAAAACTTAAACACATAGCTGGAGCAGCTAAGAAGAACATTAATGTGACAGCCAATAACGGGTTAGCACCAACCACAATTGATGCGATTGCCCAAATACTTAGCCATGGTGCTGGAGGAATTGCAGGTCCAAAACCATCATCAGGAACCCATGCACCAATAGCAGAATTCCATAGTTGATTGAAATCTGCACCCGTTGGTAACCATTGCTGTGCATTCCAAGAAGCGCCACTTAAAATTTCACGCCATGGAGAGCCATATAAATTCAATATGACTGCAAAAAGAAGAAGAGACGCAAGAATAACAGCACTCCACCTACGCAACACTCGAATATGCAAATGCCGCTTCGCTAGAGGACTCAACAGCACGAAATGCTGTTGAGCTTGGAAAGCAGAACTACGATCACGCCAACGTGCAACTTGATGACGATCTGCGATAAGAGGAACAAGTCGTTTTAATGGAACACGAGTATTCCTTGCAACCCTTCTGCGAGCAAAAACTGCTCTAGGTAATTGCATAATAGCAAGCCATGGCAAAAGCAGACGAATCCACGCTATATAAGGATGTTTAGCAAACAGCGAATGCAAAGCGCCAACGAAACAAGCAGGCAAACTAAGAATCCATATAAGAGGCCACAAAAAAATACTAATATCAGTGTATTTGTAACGCTGCTTAGCTACGAGAGAAGCTGCTACACCATACTTAGATCCTGAATTATTATGATTTCTAGCATCACCGTTACGAGTACGGATACCTTCTAACCTTGCACGCCTGTGTGCGATACGAGCTGAAGGAACTACAACAACACGACCTCCAGATAGACATACTCTACGACAAAAATCTCTTGATTCGCCAAAAGTTGTCATCCATGGTTGCGTACCGCGTAAAGTCTGCCATGCAGTTAATGTGACTAAAGCACCTGCTAGCGATACTGCATACACATCTCCACGTCCATCATACTGTTCTTGATCTGGCTCGCCGTCAACAGTAAGAGTATGAACACCGTGACGCCAAGCATACATTCCAACGTTATGCAAGATATTTCCTTGCCAATCAACTTGTTTAGCTCCCAATACTGATGCAGTCGGAGTATTGCGCCAAGTTTCACGCAAATATTCTAAGCAATGGAAGTCTGCAGGACGAGAATCATCATGCAAAAGCCATAATGCAGAAACTCCTGCACAAGGCAAAATCTTGCGCAAAGATTTTTCTATTGCATCTCCAAAAGAATGAGCATAAGAAATAGGAATAATAATTATGTGTACAGATTTATTTTCACTATTGTTTACGCGAGTATTATTTACGCGATTAGTATTTGGTCTATATTTTGAATCGCTATCAATTGCATTATTGGAATCGATATTATTAGCATTCTGCAATAATGATTTCCTAGTATTAATTGCTCCCGCAAGCTTAGATGAATTAATTTTTATTTGTAAATTCGTTTGCATAGTCTGCTTTACTCGACTAGCACAATCGACTATTACTAAAGTTCCAGGAAGAATTGATTGACTTAGTACTGCATGTAACGTATCAGCATAAAAACGAGTATCTCGCTCCACACACATCATTGCCATAATGGACGAATCCACATCATGAGGATGCGCATCTTTCGCAGATGACAGCACCTGTAAAACTTCGTCTTCAAATGTAAGATTATGAGCGGTTATCGAATCCATACTTACCAGTTTACGCAGGGGGTATGTATCCGCCAAAACACAAGTCGTAATTCTAAATAAATTTATACACTGTCTCTTATACACATCTGAC
>NZ_LWSR01000067.1:0-5517 GCF_001660745.1 Gardnerella sp. 26-12 | reverse complement strand
ATTTTAATTTAATAAATCGCTAGGTTTGTATGGATTTAGCAGATATAATAGAAGAACCGACGGCATCGTGGCAGTCGGGTTGTACAAATCGAACTTAAGGTTCGAGTCTATATGGGGAGGTTTCGCATGGAAATCGTCATTACTGGTCGTCATACGCAGATTAATCAAAGGTTCCGTGACGTTGTAGAAAGTAAGATGAATCGTGTGACCGCCATTGCGCCTGATGCGCAGCGCGTGCAAATCGTGTTGACTCATGAAGGCAATCCAAGGCAGGCTGACACAGCAAAGCGAGTTGAAATTACTGTTGTTGCAGGAAGCACTGTGATTCGCGCAGAAGCTTCTAGCACTGATCAATTTAGTGCATTAGATATGGCGCTTGATAAGTTGACGCTTCGTTTGCGTCGTACTCGCGATCGTCGTAAGGATCATCGCCGTGGATATACGGAAATGACCCCTGTAGATATGGGTGCTGTAGAGCCTGAGATTGAGACTACTGTTGAAGAGGCAGAAGAAAATGAGGTTAATAGCGCAGATGCTGCTGTTGCTTCTGATTTAGGTCCTGGTGAATCTGTGGAAGTAAGTGTTGGCGACACTCCTATTGTGATTCGTCGTAAGCTACATATTGCAGAGCCTATGAGCATAGATGAGGCTTTGTATGAGATGGAGCTTATTGGGCATGATTTCTTCTTGTTCGTAAACAAAGAAACTATGAGACCATCTGTAGTATATCGCAGACATGGTTGGAGCTATGGCGTATTTGAAATTGATACACCTGAAAATGTTGCTAAGCAAAAGTAATAATTAAAACACATCTAAAATGCGCGAATAAGTGCGCATGCCCGTCTAGCACAATGTTGGGCGGGCATTTTTATGTAGTAATCAGACGCGCTAACTTATAAAAATCGTAGCCGTCGCGTAATATAGGCACAGTTTACGTCTATGTTGGCTAGGCCGTCGTCATAGACATGACCTAAGGGAGCAAAACGTGGTAGATATCGTCGATAAAGCCTTGCGTATGGGTGAAGGCCGTCAATTGAAGCGCCTTGAGAACGTAGCAAAGGCTGTGAATGCGTTGGAAGATGAAATTTCCGCGCTTTCCGATGAAGAATTGAAGGGTCAAACTGCTAAATTCAAGCAGCGTTTAGACAATGGTGCAAAGCTTGATGATTTGATGCCTGAAGCTTTCGCTACTGTGCGAGAGGTTTCAAAGCGTACGCTTGGCCAGCGTCATTTCGATGTGCAGCTTATGGGTGGTGCTGCATTGCATTGGGGCAATATTGCAGAAATGAAAACTGGTGAAGGTAAAACATTGGTTGCTACTTTGCCAAGCTATCTGAATGCTTTGGAAGGCAAAGGTGTGCACGTTGTCACAGTCAACGATTACCTTGCTAGCTACCAGAGCGAGCTTATGGGTCGTATTTATAGATTCCTTGGCATGAGTGTTGGATGCATTATTACAGACCAGCAGCCGCCAGAGCGTCGTAAGCAATACAATGCTGATATTACTTACGGTACAAATAATGAGTTTGGCTTCGATTACTTGCGTGATAACATGGCGTGGGAAAAGAGCGAGCTTGTGCAGCGCGGTCATCACTATGCAATTGTCGATGAGGTCGATTCCATTCTTATCGATGAGGCTCGTACGCCACTTATTATTTCAGGTCCTGCTGAAGGTGATGTAACTCATTGGTATCGTGAATTTGCAAAGCTTGTTTTGAAGCTTACTCGCGATGTTGATTACGAGATTGATGAAAAGAAGAAAACCGCAGGTATTCTTGATCCTGGCATCGCAAAAATTGAGGATTACTTGGGCATCGATAACCTTTATGAGCCAAGCAATACAGCTCTTATTGGTTATTTGAATAACGCTTTGAAAGCTAAGGAGCTTTTCCTTCTAGATCGTGACTATGTTGTTACAAACGGCGAAGTTTTGATTGTCGATGAGCATACTGGTCGTGTTCTTCCAGGTCGTCGTTATAGCGAGGGCTTGCATCAAGCAATTGAAGCTAAGGAAAACGTGGAAGTCAAGGCAGAAAATCAGACTTTTGCTACTATTACTTTGCAAAACTACTTCCGCATGTACGACAAGCTTGCTGGTATGACTGGTACTGCTGAGACTGAAGCTGCAGAGTTCATGGGAACTTACAAGCTTGGTGTTCTTCCAATTCCTTCCAACCGTCCAGTAATTCGTAAAGATAAGGACGATTTGATCTTCCGCACAAAGAAAGAAAAGCTTACTGCTATTGTGCGAGATGTTGCTGAGCGTCATGCAAAGGGTCAGCCTGTGTTGCTTGGTACAGCTTCTGTTGAATCTTCTGAGATTCTTTCTTCGCTTCTTGACGTTGCTCGCATTCCTCACCAGGTTTTGAATGCTAAGCAGAATGCTAAGGAAGCTGCTGTTGTTGCTGTTGCAGGTCGTAAGGGTGCTGTAACTGTTGCTACTAACATGGCAGGTCGTGGTACCGATATTATGCTTGGCGGCAATGTTGAGTTCCTTGCAGATGCTAAGTTGAAGGCTGAAGGATATTCTCCAGACGATACTCCTGAAGAGTATGAGAAGCGTTGGCCAGGCGTTTTAGCTGAAGTTAAAGAGCAAGTTAAGGACGAGCACGAAGAAGTTAAGAATCTTGGTGGCTTGTATGTACTTGGTACTGAGCGTCACGAATCTCGTCGTATTGATAACCAGCTTCGAGGTCGTTCTGGCCGTCAGGGTGATCCTGGCGAGTCCCGCTTCTACTTAAGCTTGGAAGATGATTTGATGCGCCTGTTCAACACTCAGCTTGTTGCTCGTGTTATGGCTAAGGGATTGCCAGAAGGCGAACCAATTGAGTCTAAGTACGTTTCTAACGGTGTGCGCACGGCACAGAAGACTGTTGAAGCTCGTAACTTTGAAATGCGTAAGAACGTTTTGAAGTATGACGATGTTATGAATAAGCAGCGTACTGTGATTTATGCAGAGCGTCAGATGGTTCTTAAGGGTGAAGATATTCACGAGGACATCTTGAAGTTCATCAGTGACACCGTAGAAAGTTATGTGCGTGGCGCAATGAACGGTTCTGATAAGCCAAAGAATTGGGATTTGGACGGCTTAAAAGATGCTCTTAACTCTGTAATGCCTGTACTTCTTGATTGGGATCAGGTGTGTGAAACGATTATCAATCTTAAGGGCGAAAAAGCTGTTTCTGCTTTGCGTGATTTGATTGTCGACAGTGTAGTAAAGGTTTACTCTCTCATCGAAGATCGTCTCGGCGCTGATCCACTTCGTCAAATTGAATGTCGCGTTGTTCTTTCTGTTCTCGATCGCAAGTGGCGTGAACATCTTTATGAGATGGATTATTTGAAGGATGGTATTGGTCTGCGTGGTATGGGTCAGCGTGATCCGCTCGTTGAATATCAGCGTGAAGGCTACCAGATGTACAATTCGATGATTGAGGCAATTAAGGAAGAAAGCATTCAGCTTCTATTCCACATTGATATCAATCAGATTGCTTCTACTGAAGATATTTCTTCTGACGATGAGCTTGATGAAGATGTTGCACAAGCTTCGTCTGAGGTAGATGCTGAAGATCAGGCTGCTGGTATTGTTGGTCCTGCACCTTTGAGTCATGCTGAGGGAGATGTTCCGTTGAGCATGCGACCAAAGAATGAAGAATGGAAGACTCCATGGTCTGATGGTCGTACATTCCCAGGAACAAATAAGAATGAAGAGTGCCCATGTGGTTCTGGTCGTAAGTACAAGCTTTGCCATGGTCAAAACGAATCTGAAAATGAAGCTGAGTAACTTGAAAGCTGCTAGGTAAAATAAATAAAAGGCGGTGTGATTATAATCATGCCGCCTTTTATTATATTCGATTGATTATTAGCTATACTCGAGCACCATCTCCATAATCGCTGTAATCTTCTTTATACGGATTAGGTTTTTTGCGATTCATAAGTAATCCTGCTCCACTAAGTAGCATTAATAGGCCGCATATAATACCAACAATGTTTGCTATAGCAGGAATAAAAGCACTTACAATAACACCGAAGATACCTATAACAAATAGAATCCACAAAACTACATTAACTAAAGATACGTTATAAAATCGTGGATTTGGGGGCACAAAATCATCTCCATAGTCTTCCATAGTCTTATCTAAATCAAGCCAACTTGTGCGTGCGTTATCACGAGGACCTTTAGCAGTTATGATCGTGTGAGGGTCTTGCATTCTAGTAGGAATAATATAGGATTTATGGCTGCTTAGATTTTTTRMGMWAAATTTATTTTTAAACTTCTTATTTAGCTTTCGCCAAATAATATTTCATCCCAGCTTGGTACTGCTGCTCTTCCAGCTTTACGTTTATTGTGCTCAGAAGATGATTTTTCTTGGCCATTAGTATTAATTTCTTGATTATTTTTAGCAGAATTTTGATTACTTTCAGCAGCATTTTTTTGCAAATTCGTACTAACAATATCTGCTTTTTCAGCATTTTGAACTTTCGCAGCCAATGATTTTTGTGCTTTATTAGACGCATTGACGATTTTGCTATTCGTTTCGTTTCTATTAATAAATTCAGCATCTGGTTGTATTAGCGAAGTCTGCTGAGGATTATCTTCTTTAATAAATTGCGTATTTGTTTCAGTAGAACGCTTAGAATAGCCTTTTTCTAATACTTGCTGTATGTCAGAATTATTGTCCTGATTTTCGAAGGAAGATTGGGCTTGTGCATCTGCAAGTTTGTCACTGTTTCTAAGTTCCCATTGAGAAACAGCTCGTTCGATTCTGGCAGAACGAATAGAATTTCCTGGAAGCTCTTCAGTGTTGAATGGGAAATTAATGCTTACAGTGTCTCTATAAGCTCCACCATATGGAGATTGTTTAGAAGTATCCGCTGCATTAACATCTTCACCAAGCAATAATCTAGACGAAGGGTTCGCGCATGTAACAGAGTTGTCATGCATGTTCCATGTCCACTCAGCTTTAATAGTGCGAGTAGCAGTTTTGAAAGTAGCAGTAATTCGCCATGGCTCTAATCCTCTGCGCGTTGCTTTCCATTGCACTGTTTCCATGCCAATATGTGCTTTAGCTAATGTTCTTTCAATTAAATCTGCAATAGTGCGCATATTGCTTTGTTTAGGAGCAGGTACTAGAAGGAACTGCTCAATTGCATACTGCTTTTCGGTTTCAACGCCTGCAGAAAAACGCCTAACTTGTGCTTCACTAACGTTGTATCTTTGCGCTACATGTGAAGGTGCAACTCCTGCGCGAATCAATGCCTGAATTTGCGAAATAGGCAATGTTGCATTAGATTGTATAGAATTTGTGCCAGCATCTGCTGAGTTATGTTCATCGCTGTTTTTACTCGTAATTTTATGTGAACCAGCGATGGCGCGTTCCAGCGTGTCGTCCACTTGAATACGTAACGGCGTGTTTTCACAAATGAAAATCAAATTACCGTCTGCGTCAATATGGTCGAAACTCGCCTCTTTTGGCGGATTTTCAAGCATTATGCACCACCTGTCTCTTATACACATCC
>NZ_LWSR01000066.1:0-5888 GCF_001660745.1 Gardnerella sp. 26-12 | reverse complement strand
ATATTTATCTAATAAGCATGATACACTTACTATTTGTATGTCCTTATATAGCAAACGTCGTTTGGAGTAACAGTGGCAAACATTAAGTCGCAGAAAAAGCGTGTTCTCACTAACGAGAAAGCACATAAGCGTAACGTAGCAGTAAAGTCTGCTTTGAAGACTGCTATTCGTGCTACTCGTGAAGCCATCACCGCTGGTGATAAGGCTGCAGCGCAGGCCGCTTTCGCAGTAGCCGCTAAGAAGCTTGACAAGGCTGCAGGTCGTGGCGTGATTCATAAGAATCAGGCTGCAAACCGCAAGTCTGGTCTTGCTGTAGCGATTAACGCTCTGTGAAGTTTGTGCAGGTAACTGCATAACACAGCATGTAAGGAAAATCCCCAGTACCAATCGGTGCTGGGGATTATTTATATCACTCTATCGGCAACGTAATTTAGACGATATACGCCAATACGAGTACCACTACGAGTATAACTGCCACGGCAGCAGCAAACACCACGTAATCCATAGGCTTCACATGGTGATGCTGCAACAATGCATGGCATACAAACGCTGCGATCAGCAAGATTACCCCTGAAATAGCATTGGCATACCAAGGTAAATGATTGATGCACGAGAAAACAACACTCGTCAGCCAAATGGTAGCAAACGAAGCAAGCCATGACCGATGCCCTGTTGTGGCATGCTTCTTCGAAATAGTTACATCATCCATATTAACACCCCAATGCTGCTGTCAAAGTGCCACCTGCAGCGCTACAAGCTATATCAGCCGAAACACCAGCAATTGGTGACGCCAATCCAGAAATACCAAGTGATAATGGAGTACAAACTGTTGCATCCCATAAAACATTCCATCCCACACCAATCCATTTAGGAATACAATGATGTTTCTTTCCACCACGTTCTAGAGCTGTCTCTAAGGAAACAGTAGGAGCAATCCTATGAAGAACTTTGCTATAGTCAAAATCAACATGCTGCCCGTCATGAACTGTTAAATTGATAGTTGCTATAGTATGATTTGTTGCATCTCTCCAAGTAGCTATATTATTCTTTACTACGATAGTATCACCAGCTAGCGTATGCACATTCAATCCTTGTCCAGATACTGGAACAATTGAACGTCGACCATCTGGAGAACGCAATCCTCTCATTTCAGACTTAAAATTCCCATATTGTGATGTTGATTGAACTGCAAAAGATGGAGTTGCAAACACCATACTTCCAAGTAATGATGCTGCAGCTATTAACAATGAACTAACTTTCTTCATCATAAGATGACCTCTCTAATATTGGCCTTATCAATTAGTGAGTAAGCGTATTCCAGTAAACAGCATGTTGGCCAAACATGTGGTGAGTGACTCACGTTGTCATGCTCACAAGTCAACAGTATAATACTTGATTGATAGAAACGCCGTCATAATCAGGTAAGCGGCAAAAAGTGTGTCTGTAAACGTGTTTATTCAGGCGTGTCGTTAGTGTAGTGTTCCTTTTCTAATTGATATATCTGAGTAGTAATCTGCCCTACATAAGTCAAAGCTTGCATCGAAACCCGAAGACCCAATTGATTGCTGGTCATCAATAATTTTCTTTGTTACACCATTGCAAAGCAATAACTTTATCCTTGCTTGCCGCGGTTAATAAACACCACCCGTATGGAAGGTATGTTCCATCGATTTGAACATAGTCATAAATTTCGCCTGTCTCGGGTAATTCTGGTTTAACATTCCAATACCATTCAATTCGATATCGCCATGTTCTCTCAGAACCACTAGGACAGGCTTCACATTGAGTCTGGTTTCCCATAATCCAATGAATGAATTTATCAAATTGTGCTGCACGTGTAATATCTTCACGTTTCCTTGTAAAAGACATTCCACATGCAGTACATCTCCAACGGATAGCACCTTTACGTGTTTTACCATTTCTCTTCATTGAATGAGAGCATATTGGGCAGCGTTTACTACTTAATCTAGGCATGTATTAAGCACATCGCACGCCTTATACCTCTATTTGTTTTCAATGTCAAGTAATACTAAATGTTAAGCTTTTTAGCTTAATGACAGCGAGTTTCCCTTGGTATTTCAACGAAAACTCGGGTTTTAGACACACTTTTTTGCCACTTACCCAATATTAACGGTGACGACGATTATTAATACGACGAATACGAGGACGTCTAACCTTAATAGGTTCCGTGCGGTTCATTGCTCCAAATAAAGTTAAATCTAGTTTCACAGACAACAAACGCATTGCAACAACAAGAGCAACAATAAGGACATCAAGCAATATTTCAACAGTTAAACCAAAATAACCTGCATGCCTTGCTTTTACAACACAAACGGTTAGTATACATCCCACTGAAGCAGGGAAAGCATACCAATGCTTATCCCGCACAATAACAGGAACTTGATTCAAAATCATGTCGCGAATCAAACCACCTCCTAAAGCAGTTGCCATTCCTAAAAATACTGAAGCCATACCAGACATGTGGAAGTCCAAACCTTTTGCTGTGCCATTCACAGCAAACAGGCCCAACGCCAAGGCATCAAGCGTAAGCATAAACCAACGCCATTTATCAATCTCAGGGTGAGCAACAGCCACAATAACACCAGAAAGCAGACCTGTAATAACAAAACCACGATCAGCAATACCAACAGGTGGCAATGCTCCAAGCAACACATCACGAACAATACCGCCACCCAATGCAGTTATCCAAGACGTAGTAATAATCGCAAAAACATCATAATTCTTACGAATAGCCCACATGCCGCCAACCATGCCACAACATCCCATAGCAACATACTCAACTATAAGAAAAAAGATGTTATCCCCTAACGCACCTTCCAAAGCATTTCCCTTCAAATAAATTCACCAAAACACTGCGCGCATAACAAACAAACGCGTTGTACTCTATACGATATCTAAATATATAGAGTACAACGCGCCATAAGCAACATTAGAKWARATAATATTAAMTATAGCATTTATAAAACGAGGTACAGCGTGCTTGAAGAGTTAGAAATACGTAATCTTGGGCCAATTTCGCATGCGCTTATTACTCCTTCGTCTCACATGACAGCTATTACGGGCGAAACAGGCGCTGGAAAGTCAATGCTTTTAAGTGCTATCAAGCTTATTTCTGGATCCAAAGCAGAAGTTGCAAGGATTTCTCCAAATGCTAAAGAAGCATGGGTTCAAGGCATATTTAGTATCCCTAAAACAAGTGAATTGATAGATGCTGTTGGAAAATCCGGTATTGAATTAGAGCCTTCAGAAAATGACGAAAATAAATCAGATATGTATGTTTCTAGAACAGTACCACAAGAAGGTCGTTCAAGAGCAACAATTTCTGGTTTCGCAGTACCAAAAACAGTTCTTGAACAAGTATGCTCACGATTGATAGTTATTCATGGACAAAGTGACCAATTACGTATAGCAACAAATTCAAAACAACGCGAATTGCTTGATACTGTATCTAAAAATAGTGAATTACTTAAGCAATACGCATGTGCGTATCAAGCGTGGAAAGATGCTAAAGAAACATGTAATCGACTAGAAAATCAAGCGTCTTCTTCGCGACAACGTGCAGATTACCTTAGAGAATCGTTAGCGAGAATACGAGATGTGAATCCGCTGCCTAATGAAGATAAGGAATTGCGTGCAAAAAGAGAAAGAATTGAGAATTCTGCTCAAATTGTTAAAGCAGTGAGCATTGCGCTCGCATCCCTTGATTCCAGTCAAATAGATTATGGTGCTTCAGAATCATCTGAAGATGCTTGTTTTCTTGTAGATAAAGCTTCTCAAGCATTACGAAATATTCGTGTAGATGATTCTTTCAATTCTATTGCAAATCAACTTGACGATATTCATGCTCAACTTGACGATATTGTAATGCAGCTTGCTCAACAGTTGGATATCGATGTAAGTGAAAAAGATTTAGATGATTTAAATTCTCGTATTCATGATCTTACTGATTTAACTCGTAGGTGGGGGCCAACATTAGATGACGTACTTGATTGGTCCGAAAAAGCTCAGTTTGAACTTGAAGATTTAGATGATTCTCCTGAAGCTATTGCCAAAGCGCGTGCTAAATGTGCTCAACGATATGATGATGCTCTTAAACTTGCTGAAGAATTATATAAAACTCGTTTAAATGCAGCTCATGATTTTGGCACTTTAGTTAGTGAAGAATTACATTCTTTGGCTATGCCAGGTGCTCAATTCATTATCAGTGTAAATAAGCGTTGCGAAGATTTATCTGGTTCTATTTCGCTTGATACTAACGGATGTGATGATGTAGAGTTTTTGTTCCGACCATTTCCTGCTTCTTCAGATTTGCCGATGAGCAAAAGTGCTTCTGGTGGTGAATTAAGTAGGCTTATGCTTGCAATTGAGCTTGTTGTTGCGAAGTTGACAGATTGCGACGAAGAAAATATTACATTTGTTTTCGACGAAGTAGATTCTGGTGTTGGTGGTGTTGCGGCAGTAGAGCTAGGTAAACGTTTGGCTCAACTTTCTCAACATGCTCAAGTTATTGTTGTTACTCATTTAGCTCAGGTTGCTTCTTTTGCAGATGCACAATTTGCAGTACAAAAAAATCTTGTTGAGAATAGCGAGAATAGTTCTTCTGCTATAGTTGCGGATACTTCTGTTATTGAGCTTAATGATTTGATGCGTGAGCAAGAGATCGCTAGGATGCTTGATGGAAGTGAATCAAAAACTTCATTAGGACATGCTCGTGAGCTATTGAGTGCAAGTAGGAAGATCATTGATGGATTTACAAAATAATTCGTCTATTGTTGCAGCGATTTTTGATTTTGACGGCACATTACTTGATTCTTTAAGTGTTTGGGATGATATTGATCGAGTAAGTTTTGCGAAACGTGGTATGAGCGTTCCTTCAATTTTTGCGAATACGACTGCAACAATGAATCCTAGACAAATTGCAGAATATGTTATTAAAAATTACAGATTTACTGATGCTCCTGAAGATTTGATGAAGGAGTGGTCAGATATGGCTTTTGACGCTTATGCTAATCATCTTCCGCTAAGAAAAGGCGCGTATGAATATGTGTATTATTTGCGTTCTAATGGTATAAAGCTTTTTCTTGTTACAACTCTTTCTAAACGCTTGTGTATTCCAGCTTTAAAAAGAGTTGGCATTTTTGATTGTTTTGATTTTCTTCATTTTGGAGAAGATTTATCTGAAAAAGGTAAGCATAGTCCTAAAACTTATATCGATATTGCTAATCAACTTAAAGTAGATCCAGCTAAATGTGTAGTTTTTGAAGATTCTGCTACAGCTTTATGTTCAGCTCAGCAAGCTGGTATGCAAACATGTGGGGTAGTTGATAATTCAAACGTAAAAATTGATTTAGATTCGTCGTTTAATAAATGCTTAGCAGTATTTTCTGATTTTTCTTTCGCTCCAAGAATCAGCGATATAAGTTGAAAATATGCTATTGGTTGAGTTGATGAGGTTTCACATACCCCGGGTTTTGTCGCATACACAAGTGCATGCGGATGGCCATCCATCTCGATTTGACGTTACCGCCAAACTCTAGCAGTCTACCCGAAGACTTGAGCGAGCAGCTCTAAAGCGTCTTCTGCTTGACCTTGCTCCCAATGAGGCTTGCCATGCGGCTTACTGTTACCAGAAGTCCGGTGGTCTCTTACACCGCCGTTTCACCCTTACCCGAACGAAACGTTCAGGCGGTCTATTCTCTGTTGCGCTATCTCTCAGGTCGCCCTGGGCGGACGTTATCCGCCATTGTGCTCTGTGGAGCCCGGAAGTTCCTCAGCCACTCCGAATGAACATTGTGACCGCGGCCATCGTGAAACCTCAACCTTCCCAATTATAGCAGATGATATTAATATCTGTCTCTTATACACAC
>NZ_LWSR01000065.1:0-5865 GCF_001660745.1 Gardnerella sp. 26-12 | reverse complement strand
AGATGTGTATAAGAGACAGTTTATCCACAATGCAATTTTTTTATTTTCATTCGCAAAACAAGTTGTAATAATATTTCTATCCGAAAATTTCGGATAGTTTGAAGTGAAAGGTACAAGATGATGGTTGGGATAATGCAAAAACTTGTTGCACGATACGCTGTGTCTATGCTTCAAGTAAATGAACAATTAGTGAATATTGAGTCACGTTTGTGTCAAAAAAGAAAACTGTACGCTGAAGGTCTTAAAAATAAGGATTCTGGAGCTGTAACAGCTGAGTATGCAGTAGTTATTATTGCTGCTACTGGTTTTGCTGCACTGCTAGTTGCTATTTTGAAATCAGATACGGTTCGCACAACGTTGACAGATTTAGTGAAAAAAGCATTGAAAATCGGCTAACGGCATGTTTTAGCAGATGAAATGAGCTTATGATGCGGAAAGTTATTGTGTGCAAAAGATTGTTGCGCAAAATTAGTGATTATGACAGAGGGACGGTAACTGCTGAATTTTCTATTGTTTTGCCTTGTGTATTAATACTGTTATTTGTATTAATTGGCATAGGTAGAGCAGTTGTATGTACTATGAATTGTCATGATGCTGCTGCGCAAGTTGCGTATTATCTTGTGACTCATAAGGACGATAAAGCTGCCGCAAGTATTGTGCAGTCGGTCGCAGGTCAAGGAGCGTCGGTGAAAATAAGTCGTAGCAATAATATGGCGAATATTGTTGTTAAATGTCCTCTTATTCCCGATCCTCTTCATATTTTGCCGCCTCTAGTGGAAAGTCATGTAAGCCAGGTTTTAGTATGAGTAGGCGCAAGAATTTTGTGAAGCATTCAATAAATTTCATTCATAAGCGATGTAAGGGCATTGACTGCGGTTCTGGCACTATGCTTGGCATTATGCTAGTGATCGCAGTCTGCTCAATACTAGTGCTTTCTGCTATTTTATGTAATGTTCTCGGAGCTAAACATCAAGCTTATGCTGTTGCAACTTCTGCTGCTTTATCTGGTGCTTCTGCGTTGCAAAGGATGGAGGATAATGCGTGTGAGGTTGTTGCGCGTACTGTTGCTTCAAGCAATGCTTTTTTGAAATCTTGCAACTCTACTAGTAATGATGTAACTGTTCGTGTTTCTGTTGGGCTAAATATTCCATTTGCTTCTAACGTGGAAGTTTCTGCTAGAGCAGGACTAGAAGATTGCAATAAGTAGTAAGTAGCAAAAACGAATATAAATATCAGCAGTCGGGTGGCGGCTGCTGATAGTCTTAACTAAGATATATCGGGGAAATAGTTAGGTCGCGGTAGGTTAGGAAACATGGCACTTGCACTGTATCGTAGATATCGTCCTGACACGTTTGATGGTGTTATTGGGCAGGATCAGGTTACCATACCTTTGTCTAGAGCATTAGACCAAGGAAAAATAACGCATGCATATTTATTTTCTGGGCCGCGTGGATGCGGTAAAACAAGTTCTGCGCGAATTTTAGCTCGCTGCATTAATTGCGAAAAAGGGCCAACTTCGCACCCATGCGGAGAGTGCCAAAGCTGTAAAGATTTAGCTACTGGCGGTGCCGGTTCTATCGACGTTGTAGAGATTGATGCTGCAAGCCATAACGGTGTCGATGATGCTAGAGAGTTGCGTGAGCGTGCTGGTTTCGCTCCTGCTCGTGACCGTTATAAGATTTTCATTCTCGACGAAGCTCATATGGTTACACAGCAAGGTTTTAATGCTTTGCTTAAGATTGTAGAAGAGCCGCCTGAACATGTAATGTTTATTTTTGCTACCACTGAGCCGGATAAAGTTATTGGCACTATTCGCTCGCGTACACACCATTATCCTTTCAGACTTGTGCCTCCAGAGGTAATGTCTCCATATCTTGAAGATATTTGCAAAAAGGAAGGTATTCTGCCGCAGCCGGGAGTTCTTCGCCTTGTTATGCGCGCTGGTGCGGGATCAATGCGAGATACGTTATCTGTGCTCGATCAGCTTATGGTGGGTGCTGTTGATGGTTCAATTTCTTTGGATTCTGCGGTTGCTTTATTAGGTTTTACGCCTAATTCATTGATTAGCGAATTCATTGACGATCTTATTAATCATGATGGTGCTTCGATATACGATGTAGTTCGTCGCGTTATTGTTGGAGGCTACGATACTCGTAAGTTTGTAGAAGATTTATTAGGTAGAGTTCGTGATTTGTTGCTTATGGTATCTGCAGGTCCTAAAGCGGCTTCAAGCTTACTTAATGATGTTTCTCCAGAAGATTTGGAAATATTGAATAAGCAATCTGCAAGCATGACATTGCATGATTTAGCACGTATGGCTCAAACAATTAATGATGCTTTAAGTGCAATGGCTAGTGCAATTTCTCCTCGCATGAATTTGGAAATTTTAGTTGCTCGTTTGCTTGCAGACAGCGAAATTTCAAATACTGTTGCAACTAATTTGCGCATCAATAACGTGCAACAACAAAATATTTCCACTTCTAAGCAGAATATTCAAAATAAAGTATCTTCTGGTGCTCATTTCGTAGGTTCTACAAGCAATAAGAAATATGTTTCTGCAGATAGTGAGAATAATAGTACTCCAAATTCTTCG
The DNA here is from genome assembly GCF_001660745.1 of Gardnerella sp. 26-12. Lineage (NCBI taxonomy): Bacteria > Bacillati > Actinomycetota > Actinomycetes > Bifidobacteriales > Bifidobacteriaceae > Gardnerella > Gardnerella sp. 26-12. Next base: position 3,272 of record NZ_LWSR01000065.1, on the reverse strand, counting down.
CTACCTTCTGAAACTACGGCATCTCCTATTGCTAAAGCAGAAACGCAATCTGCTACAAACACAAAAGAAACGGAATCTAAAAAAGCGTTTTTGAACGATGCACATAATGCTAATTCAAAGAATGATTCCATGGATCCTGATGCAATGTGGGATAAAGTAGTTTCAAAATTGCCTGATGACGTACGTGAGTATGTAACTCGTGAGTATGTTCCTACAGTGCAACTTACTCCAGCACAATCAGGTCGACAGCGTCTTATTTTGACTTTTAATGAGCCTATGAGTCAGCATGCGTTTGCTCTCGCAGTATGCACTACTTCTCCATATGATGGGCAAAAAGTGCCAAAAGTAGTAATGAATGAAGTGCATGAAGTATTTGGTGCGCAAGTAATGATTGCTCCTGCACCAGTTGCTGCTAATGGTGAACAAGTAGAATCTGTTGCTCGAATGGATCCGCAAAATCTTGCCAAAGTTAAGCGAGATATTTTATTACGCAAAACTGGCCTATCTGCTGGATTTAGTAATAAAACTGATTCTGATGGCAGCGGAATAAATAAAAATCCTACTAAAAAAGAATCTTCGGGTTTTAGTGGCGCTGATGGCTCCGCAGCATCAGTAGCTTCTGAAAATACTGCGGATGAGTTAAGTGATGTTGCGAATGCGGATGATGATGTTTGGGCAGATATGTCGTCTATGCCCATGTCGGATGTGATTGCAATGCCGGAAGATTCTTCTACTAAAGACTCTTCTATTGAAGATGAGCTCATGAATCATGATGACGAGATTGCAATACAGAAGAGTTCGCATTCTCATAACCAATCTGAAGCTATTTCTGGTGTCTTGGATCAAGCTAAACTACACTCTCAAGTTCAGAATGCAACTAATACTTCAGAATTGTCTACTGAATCAATTCAGACTACTGTTTCTCCTACGAATGGAGCTACTGCTGACGAATGTTCGATGGATGATGCTTCATTAGAATCCGCAACGTCTGTAAGCACTGATGAGCTTAAACAAATTTTTGAAGTTAAATCTGTTGAAGAATTTGCTTCTACTGATCCTAAAAATCCTAAAAATGCGATTATGAGCGTTAAGAAAAAGCAAGAGGAGTAGTTTACAGTGCATAATTCATCGTCATATGATGGAGCAATTGGTCGCTTAATTGAAGCATTTTCAAAGCTTCCAGGGATTGGACCTAAAGGCGCTCAGCGTATTGCGTTTTACTTACTTTCTTCCTCGGATAAAGATGTTCAAGAGCTAATAGACGCAATTAATAACATGAAAGAAAGTGTGCGTTTTTGTGATGTATGCGGAAACGTATGTGAGCAGAGCCCTTGCATAGTATGCGCAGATCCTCGGCGTGATCATAGCAAAATTTGTGTAGTTGAAGAACCTAAAGACATTATGAGTATTGAGCGAACTCATGAATATTCAGGTGTTTATCATGTTCTTGGTGGTGCAATTAACCCAATGGCAAATGTTGGGCCTGGGGACTTAGCAATTACGCAATTACTTGAACGTCTTAAAGATGCAAAAGTTCAAGAAATTATTCTTGCGCTTGATCCTGATATAGAAGGTGAAGCGACTGTTACGTATTTGGCTCGGTTGCTCGATCCTCTAGGAATTAAAGTTACTCGCTTGGCAAGTGGATTGCCTGTTGGTGGAGATTTAGAGTATGCGGATGAGATCACTTTAGGTCGTGCATTTTCTGGTCGTCAATCTGTGTAATTTTGAATATTGTTTTTATGAGCACAAATCATTATTAGTAAATAGGGCATAATTGGTAGTCTGATATTGAAGCCATTATTTGGCATATCCTGTGCGTTTATCAATATTGACATGAGCAAGGGGTAAAAATTGGCGCTTATCGTACAGAAATACGGTGGTTCTTCTGTAGCGGATACGGATTCCATACAACGTGTTGCCAAACGCATTCTTTCTACAAAAGCAGCAGGCAATGATGTTGCTGTTGTAGTTTCAGCGATGGGAGATACGACTGACGATTTAATTGATCAAGCAATGAGTGTAAATACTCATCCTCCTGCTCGCGAAATGGATATGCTTATGACAGCAGGCGAACGAATTTCTATGAGTTTGCTTGCAATGGCTATTCATGCTCAAGGATCTCATGCTTATTCTTTTACTGGTTCTCAAGCTGGATTTATGACAGATACTCAGTTTGGAGCTGCGCATATTCGTGCGGTTAAGCCTGATCGTGTCAGAAGAGCTCTTAGCAAAGGCAGTGTTGCAATTGTTGCAGGGTTCCAAGGAATTAACGAAGTTGGAGATGACACGACTCTCGGTAGAGGCGGTTCGGATACTTCCGCTGTAGCGCTTGCGGTTGCTTTAGGTGCTGATGTATGTGAGATTTACACGGATGTAGATGGAGTATTTACTGCGGACCCACGTATTGTGCCAACTGCAAAACGTATTCCTGTAATTGATTATGATTCAATGCTTGAAATGTCATCTTGCGGCTCGCGCGTGCTTGCGTTGCGTTGTGTTGAGTACGCTCAGCGTTTTGGTATGCCTCTTCATGTTAGAAGTTCATTCTCACATAGGAACGGAACGCTTATAGTTCCAAATAATATTAATCCGAACGATTTGCCTAATCTGAGTTAGAAAATACAAAACTAAATATTAATAGATAATGTCAAATAATCTTCGAGCTTAAAGGCGGTAACAATGGTAAACCACGATATTCTTTCGACTATGGGCGATTTATTTCCTGATTTAGGTCCGGAAACTCCTGTTATCTCTGGCGTTGCTCATGATCGCAGTGAGGCAATGATTACGGTTCGCGGTATTCCAGATATTCCTGGTATGGCTGCGAAAGTATTTACAACTCTTGCAAAAGCAAATGTAAATATTGACATGATTGCGCAAGCAAGTGCTTCTACTGGTACAGCAGATATTTCTATTACTGCTCCAGGAGCATCAATGGAAGCAGTCCGTAAAGTTCTAGAAGAAGCGCATGATGAATTGAAATTTACTTCTATGGATGTCGTTCCAGTAGTAGGAAAAGTAGCTGTTGTTGGCGTTGGTATGAAAACACATTCAGGCCTAGCTGCTACCTTCTTCACTGCGCTAAGTGAACATGGTATAAATACTTTGATGATTTCTACTTCGGAAATTCGTATTGCTGCCATGGTTCCTGTTGAACAAATTGATGAAGCTGTTCGCGCTTTGCATACTGCTTACGGTTTGGACGCAAGTCAGGTTGAAGCAGTAGTGTACGGCGGAAGCGGGCGCTGAAGCAATTTAAATTATTAAAT
>NZ_LWSR01000064.1:0-5939 GCF_001660745.1 Gardnerella sp. 26-12 | reverse complement strand
GTATTATGCATTACTTTTCGTAAAAATATCAATTTCAAGGTTTTTAAAGATTTTTCCCAGAAAACTCTCAGAAAACTCCTGAATACTCCCCCAACCAGCCGCAAAACCGTTGCAATATAGCCACTCTTGCGCGACACGCCGAAACTACATTTGCGTAAGCGCGACCGAATTCCCAATGCAATACCACACAAACCTACCCTGCCTTCGTCTTTACTGACTCAGACAGTCCTCGCTTGCGTTGAAAGTCCACTGGACTTTCAACTTTGAGCAAGCTCGGCACTCCGAGTTGCTTTCGTGCGCGCAATGCTACACTCAAGCAGACCGTCGCGCCACAAAACGTTGCAAAACCGCCATTCCTGGACGACACGCCGCGCGCCTACATGCGCCGCGAACTCTCTAGAGGCGTAACCTCTCACGTCACCTATTCGTTACTAATGCAGATAGCGTACTGCGCCAGTAACGCAAAACATCAATTATTCGTTATTAACGCAGAAATGCAGTAACGCAAGTAACAAAAAACGCTGAAAACATGACTCAAAAGAGCACATTTTCAGCGTTTATAAGTTTTAAACTTAATTTACTACGTACCAGCCATGCTTTCGCATAAGCTACGCAAGCAATAAATCAGGCAGCGATGCTTGCAATATCCACTGGAACACCAGGAGCCATCGTAGAAGTCACAGTTACCTTAGTAATGTAACGACCCTTGATGGTGCTTGGCTTCAAGCGGCGGATTTCGTCTGCGACAGCCTTGAAGTTCTCTTCAAGAGCCTTAGCATCGAAGGAGAGCTTGCCGAAGAGGAAGGACAGGTTGCCCTGGCGATCCACGCGGAACTCAATCTTACCGCCCTTAATATCAGCAACAGCCTTGGCTACATCCATAGTCACGGTGCCAGTCTTTGGGTTTGGCATCAAGCTACGAGGACCGAGAACACGACCCAAGCGACCAACCTTACCCATCATGTCTGGGGTTGCAACGACTGCATCGAAGTCAAGGAAGCCACCGGCAACCTTTTCGATAAGCTCGTCATCACCAACAATGTCGGCGCCAGCTTCCTGGGCCTCAGTAGCCTTTGGGCCACGAGCGAACACCAAAACCTTAGCGGTTTTACCGGTGCCGTTTGGCAAGTTAACTACGCCACGAACCAACTGATCAGCCTTGCGAGGATCCACGTTAAGGCGCATAACAGCCTCAACGGACTCGTCGAAAGCGTGCTTTGGCATGCTCTGCAACAAAGCGATTGCTTCAGCTGGGGTGTACAGGTTATTGCGGTCGATCTTCTCAGCCGCTTCACGATACTTCTTAGAACGCTTAGCCATTTCTACACTCCCTTTCAGTCGGTAACGGTAATACCCATCGAGCGAGCGGTGCCCGCGATGATCTTCATACCGGCCTCGACGTCACGTGCGGAGAGGTCAGGCATCTTAATTTCGGCGATCTCGCGCACCTGAGCCTTGGTCACAGAACCAACCTTGTGAGTCAATGGATTCTCGGTGCCCTTCTGAATGCCAGCAGCCTTAAGCAACAAAGCAGCGGCTGGTGGGGTCTTCAAAATGAAGGTGAAGGAACGATCTTCGTAAACGGTGATCTCAACTGGGACGATCTGGCCCATCTTGTCCTTCGTCTGGTCGTTATACGCCTTGCAGAAGTCCATGATGTTCACGCCGTGGGAGCCTAATGCTGGACCCAGTGGTGGGGCTGGATTTGCCTTACCAGCCTGAATCTCGAGCTTAATAAGCGCGGAGACTTTCTTTTTCGGAGCCATAATATGGTTCTTCTTTCTTGTACAAGCGGTTCAAACGGTTGTTGCAAACGCTGATATAGTCGCTTCTTACAGAAGTAAAGCACTTACGAAACGTTGCTATAAAGCTGTTTTGCAGCTTCCTCCCGCATCTTGTATTGCTGTGCTGTGCTAGCGGATTCCTCCTCCAGTCACAAGCCTTCCTATTATGCCACATCTTCGCGACACGCATCATTACGAAAGCTGCGGCTATTTTTACATAGCTATTTTGCGTAACTATCTTTGCACAACAGCAAAAGTTGGAAGCATACTTCCAAGTTGCATACCTTCGTACAACTATCTTTGCGCAACTATCTTTGCGCAGCTATCTCAGTAGACAATTCGTTAAGTATAGCGTTTCTAGTCCACGCACTCACAGTCATTTTTCTGCGCTTCGCATCGGCTTCGATTAAATGCCAAACGGTATCACTTAACCTAACAGTACGCGGTTTCAACGGCTGAGTTTCATCTTCCTAAGCTCTTCCAGCAAACTCTGTAATAGTGGCACCAGGAAAATTATCTTCTGCCTCCTCAGCCCACTTATCAACAATATCGTCAGTAATAACGAACCCATTTTCCGCAGTATACGTATTCTTACTCATCTCGCATCCCTTATCTCTTGTAAAAATCCCTTTGTAAGACGATTCGCATGAATTATAAGTATTGCGTTGTTTTCAAGCTACCATATCATGCTTTACTTCTATGCTCTTAATACAAACTCCACAAATCTCGAGCAACGCTATAACTAACTCAGAGCAAATAAGAGAACAAGAGAATATCACATTTACTTAAGCAAATTATGAACTGAATAGTACTCTTTCAAAGAATCCTTAGTAATTTTTTGAACGCATATTGCCGAACTATTAGTAGCATCATAAGCATTCTTCCATGGATCCTCACGATGTGTCATAGCACTCAAATCACTACCAGAACACTCAGCAAACTTTTTGCACACTTTTTCCACAAGAAGCTTTTGGCCATCTGTTAAAGAATCATCATTCAACTTATCAGTGCTAGGAAGCACAAACTCCCCTTTACGAATCAAAAACTTACCGCGATGCAATGCGAATAATTCTGAGCAAACAGGACCATTTCTCCATGCCTGAAAATCCTCGTTAAATAATGGATATCCAGTAGTAGCCAAAGAATACGCTTGCGAATAGTAAGCTAACTTCTGACGCTTCATAGTAGTAATAGTTCCAGCAATATCAAGGATGTACGATGCCACGTTAAAGATTGTTGTCATACGCACCTCCCTTTGCGCAACTACATTTGCGCAACAGCAAAAGTTGGAAGTCTACTTCCAAGTTGAGCGCAAAACACTAGAACATTATAAAATGTTAAAACTCTAACTCAGGATTCTTTAACAACTCATCAAACATCGCATGATACAAGCGCAAATTCAAAGACTCTATTCGCGTAATAGTTGAAATTTTGCCGCCAGCATCTTTCGACGAAGCGCCACAAACGTAAACAGCCTCATCATCCGTTCCATAATCTATAACCACATACCTATCGTGATACTTTCTGCCAGCAGTCTTAAACTTCAAATCAACACCAGGATAATCGCTTACAAAATCACCCAACATGCTTTCCGTAAGCATATTCTTACTCCTAGCGTTATCACTAAAAACTACGATTTCAACCCCTTCATCAGCAAAACGTAATAGTTCCAATGTTTTAAGACCAATATAATTATCAACAACGTAAATGCTTTTCTTAGCTGATTTATATATTTTGCAATACGCAAGATCCGCTTCTATTTTATTGCCGTCCATAAGAAGAAAATGTTTATGCGTATTTGGATTAATAAAATTATCCATTACCTTATTAAAATCTYCCTTTGTTGCCATTTGAGATTTTATTTCCGCTATATCTTTAGTATTCTGGTTTGTTTGAATCGCAAGCTTAGCTAATTCCTTCGCGCCAATAAAATCCTTATTTTCAACAATATAATCCTTCATTTGCTTAAAGGTTCTAACTAATGCCCTACTCTGTTTAACAGCAAGATCACCTCTTAACACAGTCATGAGCATATAAATACCCTGCTCCGTAAAAGCATAAGGCAAATATCGAGAGCCACCCCAACTTGAGGTGAAATTTTTGCACCTCAAGTTTTTGAACTCGTCAGCAGTTAGCCGAAACATAAAATCTTCGCCCTCAAACTTTTCAATATTATTCTTAATCTGTCTATTGAAATTTTTCGTTTCATACCCATATATTTCAGCAAGCTCAAAATCAAGCATGACTTTTTGATTACGAATGTTGTAGATTTTCTCTTTTATTGTTTCAGCGTCTATTATCATTCCAACAGACGCGTTTTTAGAGTCAGCGATAATTAGATTTTTATTCCCCTCTACCATAAGATCACTCCTAAAAAATGTGCGTAAAACCTAGCGCTGTACAACAAAAACTACATTTCTAACACAAAACCCATGAATCGCAAGCAATCAGGGTTATTCCCAAAAATCAATCACAAGCCATAAAACATCTAACAACTAGCAAAACTAGCATGCATCAGCGCATAAATATAATTCTATAAGATTCCACAAATAAAAAGCAACAAAAAAAAATCGGTTTTAATACAAACGCACAGCACATTTATGTAGTGCGCTTGTACCTGATTTACGGCATGTCATGCCAAATCAGCCAAACGGCTAAGCCGTGAGGAATAAGTGCACTACATAGCAGCGCGAAGGCAGGTCGGAACGCTACACCAATCCACACATATAAAGTGGTAATATTACGAGATTCAAATCTTTTCTAACGCTAAGCTGTTTAGGAGCAAATACATAACTAGTTCCAATTCTTTTTGAAAACTTGTTCTTAAATTTATCAAGAGAAACTGTTTTAAACACATTCCCAGATTTAACTTCAATAGGAGATATACGCATTTTGCCAACAGAATCCTGAAAAGCTTTAGAAATCAAAAAATCTATTTCCATAGTATTTTCCGAATTTTCTTTGTCTCTATTTGAATAGAAGAATAGGCGATGTCCAGATGCTATTAGCTGTTGCGCAACAACGTTTTCAACTAGCATTCCTTCATTAATTGAGATTTTTCCAAATAAAATTTCTTTATACAGATCATTAGACGCAATACTACTATCTGAAAGTATCATAGAAGTCAACAAACCGGTATCAGCCATATAACATTTTACTAACGCATCATCTGCATTAAGATTCAATCCCACATTTGGATCTGTAGATTTGTAGCAATTATTTGTAATACTCGCATCCGAAAGCCAAAAAAACGCATCCTTATAGTCACGCATACGAGCATTCTTACCTAAGGAAGTAATCCTATATCTTTTTTCATGTCTGGAAAGCTGTGCTGGTATTCCATCAAACACAGACATAACTTTCATTTCATAACCTTTTGCAAACTTTGCAGCATCCTGCCTATAGAGCGAAAGAATACGACGCTTAACCCTATCTACTCGAGCAAAATCTCTCGAATCAACATATTCATTTACAGACTGCGGCATGCCACCAACTAGCATATATTCTCTAAAAAGTCGCATCGCTTTTTTATGTAAAACATCTGGCAAAGGATTTAACTCATCAAATGAATCTTTAATAACTTTCGATAGATTTTCTTCTCCAAAAGCCCACAAAAATTCTTCAAAATCAAGAGGATACATGCGTTCTTCTTGTTCTTCAGATGGAATCAATATTGTTTCAACATTGTGTTTAATAGACAATAACGAGCCAGTCTCTATATAGTCGTATCTGCCATCTGCAACTAGTTGTTTTACAAATTCTCTAGCCTGTGGGAAAAATTGCACTTCGTCAAAAACCATTACCGATTCACGGTTATAAAGTTTCACACCATATAGTGCAGATATGTATGTAAAGAAAGTGCTTAAATCTGAACGATAATCTTCAAATAGGCGAAGCGCATCTTTTGATGCTTGCGAAAAATCAATAAGAATATAAGACTTGTATTCGTTTCTTGCAAACTCTTCAACTATAGTACTTTTCCCAACTCTTCGAGCACCTGTTACTAAAAGCGCTGTTGAACCGCGATCAGCATTCTTCCAATCGAGCATTTTTTGATAAAATTTTCGCCTTAACATATAACACCACTCTTAATTACCACAAAACCGTTGAAAATACTATTGTTTTATAGTATATATCTGTCTCTTATACACATCT
>NZ_LWSR01000063.1:3901-6770 GCF_001660745.1 Gardnerella sp. 26-12 | reverse complement strand
TACTGAATCTAATAGTTTTACAGAACCTGTATATTTTTCATTTTCTAACATGGTTTCAATACTTCTTTTTGGCCATTTGTTTTTCCCTGTTGGAGATTTAATATTTTCTTTTTCAAGTTCTTTGACAATGCCTATGATACTTTTCCTATCTAAGTACCAATTAAATATTTTCTTGACTATTTTTGCTTGTTGGAAATTTATAATCAACTCTCCATTTTCATCATGATTATAGCCATAGCTCTTTCGATTATAAAGTTTTGATGTGCCTTGTGCTGCTCTTTGCTTCAGACCCCATTGTATATTTTCACTTCTCTGTTCGTTTTCTGATTGTGCTAATGATTCCATAATGGATATGATCATATCTGTATCATCTTCTTGGCTATCTAGGTTTTCTTATTCAAAGATAATTCTTGCACAGGCTTGTTTTATTACTTTTAATACTTCTAAAACATCTACTGTATCACGACCAAAACGACTCACACTTTTTAGTAAGAATAATATCAAGATTACCTTTCTCACACTCATCAATCATTCGATTAAACTCGTTTCTTGAAGATCCAACCTTAGCTGAAGCAACATCAAGAAAAATATCAGCAACAAACCAAGTCATGTGAGAAGCAGCAAGACGAGTAAGACCAGACACTTGAGTCGAAAGACTATCCAGCTGCTCTTTACGATTCGTACTCACACGAGCATAAATACCCACAGCATAATCCTTAACAACCCGCTTAGGTTTGATGACTATCACATCACTATTTAGCTCATCTATCTTATCCATAGCCATCTCTCCTTATTTTTAGACTAACGAAACTTAGATTTCTTCTCCATGATAATTAGCCTAAACCTTATTTTCCCACTTCACCAGCTGGGTGCAAAGTGGCGAATCGACTTGCATGAGCGATTAAATATAATTCGCGAATGCACTTCGATTCGCTGAGCTTGCTCAAAGTTGAAAGCACAGTGTGCTTTCAACGCGAGCGAAGTACGTTAACATCCTGTGCACTCGACCCTAGAACGTTGATATCTTCCCTCAAACAGTCAAAATACGTTCAAAAACCGAGCAAAGCCAGCTTAAATCCACCACAGGCTAAACCCTTTAACGATAACTCTCGCTAAGCCCTGCTACACAAGGGCAAATTTGCACTCACCTAATCAGACCTTGACATCAATACAACGCTTTTGACGTGCGTAGAGTTTTTTGCTTAAAAGAGAAGAAAACAGTCTTATAAAATCTTATGCGTCTACTGCGGTTCTTCTCCATGGGTGCTACTTGATAACGAGAACAATATCGGTAAGCACAATACCAACAACTACGCTTACCCATGCCAAACTCGGCGTAAGAAGCCAAGCGAGAACACCAAAGATCAGCAGTCGAAGCAGTACAACAATAACCAAGAAAGGCCAACTTTTTGTTAGGCATTTCTGTTGATCAGCCTTCAATGCGCCCATCAGAACCATAACCGCAGCCGCCGCGCAAGAAAATAGCATATTGCCCAAGAATATGACGAGTAGCGTGCGCCAGCCATCGATAGTACAAAGCATCCACCATTGCAGCATCAATGCAAGCAAAAATGTGACAACATCGCATACTGCTTCCATCAGCATATTCGCAACGATTAACGAGGAGAATGTTAAAGACGTACTTCTAGGAGTGCCTGTTTTACCTGCGCTCGCATGCTGTAATGCAATCATGTTTCTCGCCTCGGCGCGCTTTACGCGCTCTTCTTCAAGCATTTGAACGCCAAGCTCAACCGATTTCTTTGAAGCTTCCTGTAATTGCGCATCCGTCATACCTGGCTGCCAAGGCTTTTCAAAAACAAACAGCAACACACTAGTAATCGCTGCGCCAATAATAATGCTTAGCAGCGTAGTATTGGAAACAAGCAATGAAGCAATACCAGAGGTCACCAGAAGCCTGAGCACAAAATCGATGATTCCGATGAGCAAATCACCAGACCTGTCATCTGGTCTACGATGCCTGTCCCACTGCAGATACGCTGTGCTTAGCAGAGAAAACACCACAACACTCAACGCGAGTATGACCACAGTTTCCCAACCTAGTACGCGGTGCCCCACGAACTGCTGTACGAGCAGCGAAATAATAAGCGTGCAAATGCTAGCAACAGTTTCTGTAATCACATGACCCCAAAAAGCATGTTTGAAAAGCACTGGTCTTACATTTGTCTCACTCATCATCTAACCCTAGGAAAGGCAATTACGAGTAATTGGCTCGATACCGAGAATACTTTCCAAAAACTTAGCTCCATCAGAACCAAGATGAGCTAGAAGCTCTCCTCGCTTAAATGCTTTCCAGATAGCCGACACAGTTCTATATATTTGCTTCGCTCGCTTCAGCCAACCAAGTGCCTTAGCAATAGGCACACCATATTGAAATACAAACGAAGCTATCGCTAATGCACATCCGACCCAATTAACCATCGGCGCGTAATGTCCAATAGAAACCCTATTCCTACGCATCAGTGACTTAAACGTTAAGCCATGCAATGCTGCATTTAAGCGTGTTTCATAATTTGAAGTTGTACGTGGATTAGCATACTGCAAATCAGCAGGCACTGATTCAAATGCACGGATCAACGCATCCAAGTCTGCATCTGTCATAGTTGTAGTAGAAGATAGGCTACCAGCAGCATATGTGAAGTTACCGCGCTCTGTCAATGTGTTAGCGGAAGACACTTCAGCTGAACACAATACTAGTGAGATACTAATAATCGGTACAGATAACATTTTCGTTGCTTTACGCATCATTCTCTCTCCTCAAAAATCAGAAAACCCGAATTGATCCGCATTGTTAAGATGCGCGTCGGGTACTGTTATTTGCGTATGCTACACCTGTCTCTTATACACATCT
>NZ_LWSR01000063.1:1245-3817 GCF_001660745.1 Gardnerella sp. 26-12 | reverse complement strand
GCACGGATCAACGCATCCAAGTCTGCATCTGTCATAGTTGTAGTAGAAGATAGGCTACCAGCAGCATATGTGAAGTTACCGCGCTCTGTCAATGTGTTAGCGGAAGACACTTCAGCTGAACACAATACTAGTGAGATACTAATAATCGGTACAGATAACATTTTCGTTGCTTTACGCATCATTCTCTCTCCTCAAAAATCAGAAAACCCGAATTGATCCGCATTGTTAAGATGCGCGTCGGGTACTGTTATTTGCGTATGCTACACCAATGAGAGTATTTTATTAAATATTGCAAACTAACACAAATTTTTCTTTCTAACAAGATTATTTAGTCTTACACTCACCTTCACAAACACAAACAAATGTCAGAACGAAAACGCTACAACAGGCTGCAGGCACAGTAGAAATCATCAAAACGCTATTGCGATTCAGTGCGATTTGTAAAGGAGCGCCACTGATTCTGTATGGCTCGACTGCTTCATCTTAATGTCGAGTGTATAGACAGATTCGTGCTCGTTCGCAGGAATTGGTCAAAGCGCATTTTTTGAGGAAAACACACCGATTTTACCCTTGTCTGTTCTCGGAAACAGGTCAAAGGCCATGTTCCTACCCATGATATGCAAATCCGTAGATTTGACGTTCATTTCAAGACTTCACTCTGAGGAAATAAGTCCGAAATCCCATCGTCTTGACATACCTATTTGTGAAACCAATACTGTACGTTGAATGTCCGTTTTCCTCTATTCGATATATGGTTTCTGTCTCCAATGGTCGCTTTTTAATCTTCAATGTTCACTTTTTTATATTTCTGGTTCCTGCTGTTTGGCCTATCTGGTATCGTCATTTCTATTTTTCCTGCACTAAGCAAAGGCTTGATATATTTTTCAGAAAAGTTTCTTCTACCGGTCAGCCCCATAAATTCTTGCATTTCTTTCCGACTACGAGGAACGATACAAAATTGAAGGAGAGCTTGTATCGTAACTTGCTCCTTTACTTGTTCCCTATCTTGTTCCCTATCTTGTTCCCTTGGATCAAGTTCTTCGGTCGGCCCGACCTTGGCAGTTGCAGCCTCAGAAAGAGGAATCACTGTCGTAAAAACATCTGCCTCTGTAAAGACAGGCTCTCCACCAGAATACATCTTCGTGTATTTATAGCTGTTGCGCATACCGCTTCCCAGTTCGTCAGCAAGACCTATCTCACGGAACACTTTTGCTATCGGCGGATTCTTTGCGAATGGCTTGAATGTGTTCAGATTTAGGTTGCCATGTCCATGTGCAAGGTTCGCATTCTCTGTTGTAATCTTATTCCGTTCAATGACAAGCTTCGGTACATATCCACTGGAAAAATCACGATGCATGAGCAGGTTGGAAATAATCTCACGCAGGATTTTATCTCTGGCGCTTATCCGCTGGACACCATCCAATGTAAAAACATCATTCAGATGCTTCTTTCCAAATTCCATCAGACGATCATAACTTTCAATCAGGTTTGTGATCACCACATCCCTGTCATCATAACGATCAACATTGAACACTCTGAAAATAACGTCTGTCTTATGCTGAGGTAACACGGACATGATACGGTTATCCGTACCAAAGAGCAAGACTGCCGCAAGTGTGATACCTTCTTTGTTCGTTTCCGGATCCTCAAGTATGAGTCCGCAGCTTCTGAGCATTTCCTCATCCGTCATGTCAACCCACAGATGGTGCGCAGTATTCACTCTCGCCATTCTCCTTGCTCGATCCATAAGATCATGGCGAAGGCTTGAAACCGGGATGGCAGTGTGGGAGACTTGATCTGTCTATACAAGCGGGACGGTCATTTTGCTTTCGCTTCAGCATATCTATCTTTGCCCCACCAATTTGGCATGAGCTCCTTCAACGTGACAGTCTTCCGCTGTTCAAAGTCCTCCATAATCTCCATTTTTTCATTTTCTTCATTCAATTGATAAAAGAACTCTCTACACGCTCCACAAGGCATACCGCTTCCCGCGCCATAAGGTGCCTTGTCGCGGAATGCGATAAAGCGCTTCACCTTCGTCTGTCCGCTATTCACATACATATTAAGAGCGGCCACGCGTTCTGCGCACAAATTAAGAACACCACTGCAGCTCTCAATGCAGAAACCCGTGAAAATTTCTCCGTTTTCAGCTTCTATTGCACATACAACATGATGTGCGTAAATGAATGGAGAAACTTCCTCTGGATGAAATTGTGGCTTCGCCTTTTCATACATTGTATCCCAAATATCCATATATTCCTTTTCTCCTAAAATACCTGAATTTATCGCATAGGCCTTCCTATTCGCATATACTACAGTTTCATCATGATCTTTCCTGCCGAAAACTATTATCCGAATTAGGCATCTATCTCACAGCTACAACTACACCAACATCTAACTCGGCAACTCAACATAGTGACATCTATTAAGGCAACTCAACTCTCACACTTTTTGACCGATTACCCTAACTAATCACCGGCTAAACAGGACGGACATTGAGCCTGACTTTAAGATTCATAAAAAGAAGTGACTATTACTGACAGAGATCAGTAACTGTCTCTTATACACATCT
>NZ_LWSR01000063.1:0-954 GCF_001660745.1 Gardnerella sp. 26-12 | reverse complement strand
CCGATTACCCTAACTAATCACCGGCTAAACAGGACGGACATTGAGCCTGACTTTAAGATTCATAAAAAGAAGTGACTATTACTGACAGAGATCAGTAATAGTCACCCAACGTGAGATATTCAACTATTGACTTGAACCAAACAAAATTCAATCAGTCTTTCGAAGGACAGTCTTAAGCGAGATCACTGTGACACCAATAACAAAAGAGGTAAAACCAATTCTAATAGCAAGTGTGCCATCCCATATTAAGGCAATCAGCATCGCGATTAAGGCAACCGTCAAGCCGAATGTCGCTACTTCACGGCAAAAACGAACGAGCTTGTCCATTATCCTTAAACACCTCCTCGTACACATACTAACAATCAGGTTTCATTTTACCTTTTGAGCTATATTTCCCCACTTCACAGGGTGGGTGCAAAGTGTGTGCACTTTTTAACGTTAACATCCTGTGCACTCGACCCTAGAGCGTTGATATCTTCCCTCAAACAGCCAAACTTGAATTTATATATCTACTGTTTTAATAAGTTTGATTGCCCTTGATGATACTAACTCGTCTTGGCTCATTTCCAAAAGGCTCTTTTTATCTACCCACTTATAATTAACCGTTTCTCCTTTTTGAAGAGCAATTGCATTTTTCTTACAATCGGTTACGCATAGATATTCAACATAAAGAGAGTGGTAAACATCCTGCACAAATCTTCCGATCTCCATAATTTTTGAAGCTTCAATACCTGTTTCTTCTTTTAATTCTCTTACTGCACATTCTAATGGTGTTTCATATTGCAATGCAGAACCACCTGCTGTCAACTCCCACATTCCACCGAATTTCTTTTCAAAATCTCTTTGCATAATAAGGTAAGTACCATCTATATGTTTAACAATTACTTCGCCCACCAAATGATACATGCCGTCAGGAATTGGTTCTCCTCTCACTAATGTAATATTCTTTAATTT
>NZ_LWSR01000062.1:0-7069 GCF_001660745.1 Gardnerella sp. 26-12 | reverse complement strand
CATGTATCATACAAATATGATGACAAATTGTTGTTGTAACGTATGCTGTTGCGCATTTCTTAATCGAAATGATGTTTCCAAGCACTAACTGTGCATAACATCTAGCCTGTGTTAAAAGCATTTACGTTAGAACACAGCAAATTACGATTTAAGAAACAGCGCGCTGTTTCTTAAATCGTAATTTGCTGTGTTCTAACGTAAATGCTTTTAACACAGGCTAGATGTTATGCACAGTTAGTGCTTGGAAACATCATTTCGATTAAGAAATGCGCAACAGCATACGTTACAACAACAATTTGTCATCATATTTGTATGATACATGTGCACTCCTTTACTCGTCGAAATGGTGATAAGTGGAAACTATAGCGAATGGATTTGCGTTTGTCAAACTTGATTTGTGTTTGGCATACCTTGATACGTACTCCTTTTTCTGCGCGAGTGTCTGATTTTGCCTGTTTTTGGGCACTGGTGCAGTTGGCGCATTAAAGGCCTATGTTAAAAGAAGAGATAGGCGACTTGATATACTGAGCGATTACGCTAGAAAATTCAGGGTTTCAACGTTGATTGCACAGTATTCGGAGGTGTTATTGTCAATGAATTTAGCAGATGTTCAAATAAAAGAGTATGAAAAGTATAATAGCAAAGATATTTTAAGGTTGTATGATTCCGTTGGTTGGTCTGCGTACACAGATGATTTAGTTGCTTTGGAAAATGGTTTTAACAATTCGCTCAAGGTTTTAGCTGCCTATAAAAATGATGAGCTAGTTGGAATTGCTAGAGCTGTTGGTGACGGATATACGGTTGTTCTTATTCAGGATATTCTTGTTTTGCCTGAGTATCAAAGGCAGGGGATAGGGTCTGCTTTGTTAAAGGCGATTGTGGATTATTATCCTAATGTTCGTCAAATTCAATTGACTACGGATTGTACTGAAAAAACTATTGCTTTTTATAAGTCAGCTGGTTTTATTGAGTTAGCAGAAATCGATTGCTGCGGTTTTATAAAAGACAGGACATGATGCAGAAAATATGATTCTCTAGTAGCCATTAAGTGCGAATTTGCATAGATTGGCCACTTTGTGATTTTCGTGTACTAATGCGTGTATTTGTATATAGGATTGAGTTGCTTGTAGGATGGAGCTGATCTTATGAAGGAGCTGATTGTATGGCAGAATATGATTTGCCGATTTTAGAGTATGATTCCGATAAAAGTGCAGTTTTAATGCCCAATCACGATAATATTTCTGTTCAGCTTCCATCTAAAGCGGTTTTTGCTTTTTTAGGCGATGAAATCGATCAGTATGCTTTAAGTAGGAAAGCTACGATTGTAGCAAATTTTGAATCTGCAACTAAAGTATATCCAATATATGTTTTGGAAGAAAAAGTAGAGAAAAAAGTAAAGGAAGACGCAAACAGCGAAGTAGAAGAAGAAACTCAAAAAATCTGCTTAGTACAAGCTCCAGTTGGCGCTCCTGCTGCTGTTCAGATCTTAGATTGGTTGATTTCTTACGGCGTTAGGGAAGTTGTTAGTGCTGGTTCTTGTGGGTCGCTAGTTGATTATGCGGAAAACGTTTTTCTGGTTCCGTATAAAGCTTTAAGGGATGAGGGGACTTCTTATCATTATTTGCCTCCAAGTCGTTATGTTGATGTTTCAGAGCGTTCGAGGCGCGCTATTTTGCAAACTTTGCAGGCGCATAATTTGCCTTATCATGAAGTTAAAACGTGGACTACGGATGGGTTCTTCCGTGAGACTAAGACGAAAGTTGCTAATCGTAAGCAGGAGGGATGCGCGGTTGTTGAAATGGAGTGTTCTGCTTTAGCGGCTTGTGCGCAAATGCGTGAGATTGTTTGGGGTGAGATTCTTTACACTGCAGATACTTTGCACGATGTTGAAAATTATGATGAGCGCAATTGGGGCGGGGATTCTAAAGCGTATGCGCTTGAGCTTTGTGTTGAAGCGGTGTTGCGTATTTGATTTGATTTTTTTTTTAACTCTATGCTTATTATTTCTAGCAAGCATTACGTATAAGTGTGTTTAAGCATTTATAGGTGTTATCAAGCAGATAAGCATGACCAATCAGGATAAGTATGATAGTGTGTCTTTCAATACTTAGTAGAGAGTGGATTAGCAATTCGAAAGCGAAAATGCTAGCTGCGAAAATGCTATTAGCGAAAAATAGCAAAAATAGCAAATAGATATAAAGGAAGTGAGAGGTAGCGAGAATGAACAAAACTGACAATACAGCAAATCAGCAATCGCCCGCGAATCAGCAATCATCCAAACTACATCCCGACGTAAAAAATTACGTAAAACTATTTTTCAAGGAAAACAAGCTTGTAGCTTTTCTTTCGATGATAGTTTTTATTTCCTTGTCCATGATTTACACTGCTATTTCTTGGATTTTGCAAATTATTTTCGACTATATGGCAGGTAAAGGAGCTTTCTCTTTAACTACTATTTTGCTGCTTGTTGTTTCCTTTATGCTGGCAATCTCCCTGATTTTCGCGTTGAAGCGCAGCTCGTACCCTCGCTTTCTTGAAAAAGCAATGAATCAGTATAAAGAGTCTGTTATCAAGAAGCTTTTACAGAAGAGTTATAGTGATTTTTCGCTCGCGAATTCCGGCACGTATCTTTCTGTACTTACTAATGATTGTGAGCGTATTCAAGAAAAGTATTTGAAGAAGATTTTTGATTTTGTTCAAGACGTTCTTATGCTTGTAAGCTCTCTAGCTCTTATGATTTACTATAGTCCGCTGCTCACTGTTATTGCTCTTATTATTTCCGTGCTTCCTATGGCGTGCTCGATCCTTACAGCTAGCGGAATTGCCACTCGAGAGGAGCAGGTTTCTAAGTCGAATGAGTCTTACACAGCTTTGACGAAGGATGTTTTGAATGGAGTTTCGGTTATTAAGAGTTTTAAGGCGGAGCAGGAGGTGATTAACCGTTATCAGAATCAGTCGATGGAGCTTGAGCATACGAAGAATCTTCGCGAAAAAACGATGACTACTGTTTCTGCTCTTGGAACGATTTCGAGCCTTGCAACTCAGCTTGGCGTGATGCTTGTTGGCGCTTGGATGGTTAATGCTCATGTTGGTGTTATTACTGCTGGAATGGTGTTAGCTTTCACTAATTTGATGAATGGCGTGCTTCAGCCTATTGCAAGTCTTCCGCAAATGCTTGGCGAGATGAAAGGTGCCAAGAAGCTGATTAGCAAGATGGCTGATTATATGAGTAACGCTAAGGAAGATTCTGGCGAGATCATTGACGATTCTATTAAAAGCGTTGTTTTGCGCGATGTTTCGTACGCTTATGACGCGGATCATAAAGTCTTGAAAAATGTAAGTCTTAGTTTGCAAGCTGGAAAATCTTACGCGATAGTGGGACCTTCTGGTGCTGGTAAGAGTAGTTTGATTAATCTGCTTATGGGCTACTACAAGGATTATGAAGGTAGTGTGAAGCTGGATAATCACGAGCTTAGCAATGTGAGCAAGAGTTCGCTTTACGATAAGACGACTCTTATGCAGCAGTCTGTGTTTATGTTTGATGCTTCGATTTTAGATAATATTACGCTTTTTAAGCCATTCCCAGATGTGGAAGTGGATCGTGTGATTCACTTGGCTGGTTTGGATGATTTGATTGCTGCTAAAGGCAAGGATTATCAGTGCGGCGAGAACGGTAGTCATCTTTCTGGCGGCGAAAAGCAGCGTATTGCTATTGCGCGAAGCCTGCTTAAAAGGTCCGAGATTCTGCTGGTTGATGAGGCTACGAGCGCGTTAGATAACGAGACAAGTGCGAACGTAACGCAGTCTATTTTGAATTTGCAAGGAATTCTTCGACTCGTGGTAACTCACCGCTTGGATGCCAATTCGCTTAAGCAATATGATGAGATTCTTGTGATGAAAAGCGGCGAGCTTATTGAGCGCGGAAGCTTTGAGGAGCTTATGAATCAAAAGGCTTACTTCTACTCGCTTTACACTGTGTCTATGTGAGGATGTTGATCTGGCTTGGGCTTGGCTTTCGCTTGGTTTGCGCTGAGCAATTTTAAGCTCAGTAGAGACACTGGTGCAGATTGCGTACTGCGCGATGTCTCTGTTTTGCGCTAGTGGCCATTAGGTGCAAAATTGCGTTGTTTGGCTACTTTGTGATTTGGTTAAATGTGGTTTGGCTATTTGCACTTTACGATTTGCTTGCGCATTTGATACGTTTATGCTGATATAATATATGAAATCAGCGTAAACGTATCATTAAGTAGGTGGGCAAATGTTAAAGGATCAATTGTGCAATTACATAGAGAAAAAGCAAGTTTTAAGCATTGATAGTGTCATCAAAGAACTTGGAATTAGCCCGTCTAGTGTTTATCGATTTATTAAAGATGAGAGCTTAGAACGCGTATCAAAAGGTGTTTACGTTAAGAGCAATTTGTGGAATGATGAAATGAATTTATTGTCAAAGCGCACATCTGTTGCTGTTTTTTCACATGAATCTGCCCTTCTTCTACATAATTTGACTGATAGAGAACCTTCTTCTTTAACAGTGACTGTTCCGTCAACTTATAATGCAAGTAGTCTAATTAAGACTGGTGTTAGGGTGTTTTATATAAAACCAGATTTTTTAGGAATTGGTAAGACGAATCTTATGTCGCTTGAAGGTAATCTTGTGCCTTCTTATGATTTAGAGCGCACAATTTGCGATATTTTGCGTTCTCGTTCTCAAATAGATGCACAGGTGGTATTTGGTGCGTTAAAAGCTTATGTTAAAAGAAAGGATAAGCGACTTGATATACTAAGCGATTACGCTAAAAAATTTAGGATTTCAAAGTTGATTTCACAATATTTGGGGGTGTTGTTATGAGAATGAAGGATGCTAATCAGCTTAAAGCAAAAATAAAGAATGTTGCACTCCAAAAGGGTGTAGATCCTCGCGTGCTAATGCGCGTATATATGATGGAGCGTTTTTTAGATCGTGTTTCTCGCTCGCGGTATAAAGACAATTTTGTTCTAAAAGGTGGAATGCTGATTTCTTATCTTGTTGGCGTAAATCTTCGTACAACAATGGATATTGATACAACTATGCAAAATATTTCTCTTAGTGAAGATGATGTGCGTATTTTTATATCAGATGTAATATCTATCAATATCGATGATGGTGTTAAATTTACGCTACAAACGCTTGATTCTATTATGCAAGAATCTGACTATCCAGGGGTTCGAGCTAGCCTAATTGCAGATTTTGATGGTACAAAAACTCCTGTTAAAATCGATATTTCAACTGGACATGCTATTACTCCATCTGCTATGGAAGCAGAATTGCCTTTAATGTTCTCATAATCTATCTCTTTATTGACTTATCCAATTGCAACGATTTTAGCAGAAAAGTTGCAAACAATTCTTGTGAGGGAAGAATTTAACACGAGAATGCGAGATTTTTATGATTTGCATGCTCTTAGAGTGTCTCAAGGAGATAATGTCTTTAAGAAAGAAGAGATTGCTAAAGCTTTTTACGCTACTTCTCAAACGAGAAACACCCTTTATTTACTGAGTAACGTGAATGAAATTTTCGATAGGATTAAAGATAGTGAAGTGATGAGAATAAAGTGGAAGGATTACCAAAGGAAAGCACCTTGGGCTAAAAGTCTTTCTTGGGAAGAAATAATGCAAGATATGAATTTCTTTTTGATGTTCTTTCATAATGAGGTTGTAGCTTAAGTTATTTTATTATTTGAATGGCTTTTATTAAATCATCGGGAGACGTGCGATAGTGGCCAATCGTTGCGAATTTGCAGCGATTGGCTACTTTGCGATTGGTTGATTGGTATTTAAAAATAAACGCCAGGGAGTTTATTCAACTCGACTGGCGTTTATTAGTCATTTGTGTTATTCGCTAGTTGCGTTTTTACTTGCTGTGTTTGCCAAAATAATCTGCTAAATAAACTGTGATATTACAATGCCGGCAGCCATAAGCGGAATATTGAAAATAAGGAATGTTGGAACGCAAGTATCCCAAATATGACTGTGCTGACCGTCTGCGTTTAAGCCGGAAGTAGGTCCAAGTGTGGTATCGGAAGCAGGGGAGCCTGCGTCTCCAAGAGCTGCAGCAGAAGACATAAGAAGAATCGTTGCAGGAGTGCTGAAACCAATGCTCTGGCACAGTGGCACGAACAAAACCGCAAGAATAGGAACCGTGCCAAACGAAGTACCAATGCCCATAGTCACAAGCAAACCAATAAGCGTAATAACAAATGCAGCAACAAGTTTGTTTTGTCCCATAGAAGCTACACCAAAGTTTACAAGCTCCTCAACTCCGCCTGTCGCTTGGATCACGTTAGCATATCCGCCCGCAATGAGCATCACAAACGCAATAAGACCCATGAGTTTTACGCCGCCAGTAAGCTGATTGTCAATGTCATTCCACTTTATTGCTCCAAAAATAATCATAGTTGCAAGACCTGCAATAGACGAAAGCGAAAGATCCTTACTAATAACTTGCACTACTACAACAACAATAATTGCGAGAATAGTCACATAATGGCGTAAATTAAGAGGTCCGACAACGGCGTCGGCGGCACGAGTGTCAGTTTCTGTAGTTTTGTATTCGCGAGGTTTTCTGTAAAGCACAAACACTGCAAAAAGTAGTGATGCAAACATCGCAAGACCTAAATACCAGTTCACAGCACTAACGTCTGCAACACTAACCTTCATGCCATTTTTAGAAAGATTCGTAGCAATAACAGTTTGGAAAATAAGACCAAAGCCAAATGGAATAGCAATATACGGAACTTCAAGACCAAAAGCAGTGCAGCATGCTGCAGCTCGACGGTCAAGCTTCATCTTATTCATAACTCTCAAAATAGGCGGAATAAGAATAGGAATATAAGCAATATGAACCGGCACAATATTTTGAGACATGCATGCAATAATAGTTAGTACCGCAAGTAGAGCGTACTTTTTCATGCCAATAATTGAGCTAATTTTTTTAGAAATAATTTGAGCTAAGCCTGTTGCAGTAATTGCTTCCGCAAAAGTTCCAAGCAAAATGTAAGCGAGAGCGGTTTGCTGTCTCTTATACACATCC
>NZ_LWSR01000061.1:0-7175 GCF_001660745.1 Gardnerella sp. 26-12 | reverse complement strand
ACTTATTATTGTAAATTGCCTAACTTCACCAGAATAGCACAAGCAAAGCACTGAAAAATTTGCGTATATAGTACATTCATATACACGTGCGATTATTTAGTTATTTCACATTATGCAAATTAATACTTACGCATCACACGTCATACTTTATACTTAACGGCGCGTGATCAGACCATCGCGCATCATAACTTTCAGCACGATCGATCACAAATCCGCGAGCGCTTTCCGCAATTTCAGGAGTTGCGAACTGGTAGTCTAATCTCCAGCCAACGTTATTGTCGAAAGCTTTACCGCGCTGACTCCACCAAGTGTATGGTCCTTGAATATCTCCTGCAAGCATGCGCATAACGTCCACAAATTCATATTCGTTAATCCAGCGATCAATATAAGCGCGTTCCTCTGGCAAGAATCCTGCACTTTTTTCATTAGCCTTAGCGTTTTTAATATCAAGTGAAGTATGCGCAATATTAAAGTCACCGCACAAAATCGCTTGATTTCCACCATTTGCCGCAATATTTCGAAGCTCCCCCAAACGTATAAGCATTGTGTCTAAAAAGCGGAATTTTTGTTGCATTTTTTGCGGATCGTCCACATTTCCAGCATGAACATACACAGAAGCAATAGTAATTTCATACCCTTCAGGGGTACGCACGTCAGTTTCAACCCATCGCCCAGAATCAACGTCTTCACTTAAACCTGGCAAACCGTAGCGTTTTTCAACTACAGGAAGAGACGTAACTAGAGCTACTCCAGCTCGACCTTTTACACGGCAAACTTCATTCGTATAAGTAAAATTATCGTTTTTTATAGAATTTACGATATTTTCAGACGTACGATATCCCATTTCAATTTTTGTCATAATTGGGTCGATTGCATCCTGCGGAGCGCGCACTTCCTGCATACACCACACGTCTGGAGTATGCGCGTCAGACCAGTTAAGCATACCTTTGCGCTCAGCTGCACGAATACCGTTTAAATTCGAAGTCGTAATTGTAATCATGTAATCAACTCTAATATGTACACAACACAAACAGCTCCACCACTAAGCAACAGACATAAATCACGCAACCAACACAGATTACAAGTTATGGATTACTCAACCAATAAACACGGAATTAATAGAAAAATAAAAAGGTGCAGATTCTATAAAACCTGCACCTTTTTATCAGCTTGTACTATTTAGTCTAAACCAAGTTCCAAATTTCCTCCTGGAATTGCATCAAGCAAATCGCGAGTGTATTCCATCTGTGGATGATCGAATACCTCATCTGTAGTTGCATGCTCAACAAGCTTTCCATGCTGCATAACAACAACTTCGTCTGCAATCTGACGAACGACAGCCAAATCGTGTGTGATGAACAAATAGCTCAAACCACGCTCTGCCTGCAAATCGTTAAGCAAGTGCAAAACCTGATCTTGCACAAGCACATCCAAAGCAGATACAGCTTCATCGCAAACTATAACATCTGGGTCCAAAGCCATAGCACGAGCAATTGCAATTCGTTGACGCTGTCCTCCAGAAAGTTCGTTCGGGAATCGAGTCATAACTGAAGCAGGCATACGAACCATGTCTAGAAGCTCTACCACACGGTTTTTACGACTCTTTTTATCACCAATCTTATGAATACGTAGAGGTTCTTCAATTGAACGATAAATTGAGTACATAGGATCCAAAGAACCATACGGATTCTGGAAAACTGGCTGCACATGGCGACGGAAGTCAAGCAAATCCGCACCCTTTAAATCGGAAATATTCTTACCTTCGTAAGTAACAGTTCCACTTGTTGGCTTAAGAAGTCGCAAAACCATATTCGCAACGGTAGATTTACCTGAACCAGATTCACCAACGATAGCTAACGTCGTACCACGCTTAATAGAGAATGAAACGTCGTCAACAGCCTTAAAAAGCTCTTTCTTGCGAGGAAGCTTAAACTCACGAGTTAAGTGATCCACAGTAATAATATGCTCACTTTTTTCGAGAGTTTGCTCACCTACTACGTGATGCTCAAGCAAGTTATCAGCGTTACCACCGTGTTCTTTAACAGAAATAATGCGCTGAGAAGCTAAGCTTGGAGCGGCAGCAACAAGTCTCTTTGTATACGGATGCTGAGGATGCTGCAAAACTTCCAACGATGGGCCAGACTCAACAACACGACCCTTATACATAACAACAACATGCTGCGCGCGAGAGGCAGCCAAACCTAAATCGTGTGTAATGAAGAGAACAGAAGTTCCGAGCGAATCAGTTAGTGTATGCAAATGGTCAAGAATACGCTTTTGCACAGTAACATCCAAAGCGGAAGTTGGCTCATCTGCAATAAGCAAGTCCGGTCGGCAAGCCAAACCAATAGCAATCAAAGCGCGCTGACGCATACCACCGGAAAACTCATGTGGGAACTGACGTGCACGAGTTGCAGCATCTGGCAAACCAGCTTCATCGAGCAAACCAGCAATACGATCTTCAACGCTTGCACCTACAACATACTTTTTGGCGATTTCCCAAGCTTTGTCGTCATTCACACCATATTTGATTAAATCGTCTGCTACGCGCCAACGAGTTTCAGAGCCTGGAACCCACTCTTTCTTGTAGTAATCAATAGCTTCATTGAACTTTTCAGCATCGTTATGCTCATCAAGTCCAACTTCTTTCAAAGCTTTCTTAGCGACTTCAATCAAATCTGGTAATTCTTTAGAGCCAAGGAATGTTTCATCCTCATTGCTTTTGACTTGAACAGAATCGCCTGCAAGAGCCTCAGCTAATGAAGAACGCTTCTCGTGATCAACGTCAACACCATTTGCGATTAATGCTTCTTTAACTTGTTCGCCAATACGCCACACAGGGTTCAAGTTGCTCATAGGATCCTGCGGAACTAGACCCATTGCAGTACCACGCAAAGCAGCAATCTCTTTTGGCTTCAAACTGCTAATTTCTTTACCCTTGAGCTTAATAGATCCACCTGTAACATGACCAGTTCCAGGAAGAAGACCAAGAACAGCCATTGCAGAAGTGGACTTTCCTGAACCAGATTCACCTACAATTGCAACCCACTGACCAGGATAAACACAGAAGCTAGCATCTCTAACAGCATGAACAGCTTTTTTTGAGTCTGTTGTGAAATCAACCTGGAGATTTTTTACTTCCAACAATGGCCCTTGCTCTAGCTGCATGGCGCGAATGTCTATATCTTTACGTGTTGTATTCATAAGTTTTATTCCTCCACGCTAAATTCACGCCTTACGGCTCTTCGGATCTAATGCATCCTTTACAGCATCACCCATCATAATAAAGGCGAGCACAGTAATTGCGAGTGCAATAGACGGATAGAACAAGACTTCTGGGTTCGTAGTAAGAACATTTCTAGCGGTAGAAATATCTCCACCCCAGCTGACAGTAGTACTTGGTAAACCAATTCCAAGGAAGCTTAATGTTGCTTCCAACACAATATAAGTTCCAAGCGAAGTTGTTCCAACAACAATTATTGGAGCCAAAGAGTTCGGGATAATGTGTTTGAAAAGATTACGTATTGGAGTAGATCCTAAAGCAGTAGATGCGGTATTGAATTCAAGATTTTTTGATTCCATAACAGCGCTTCGTGCAATACGAGCAACGCTAACCCATCCAAAAAGCACCATAACAAGCACAATTTTCCAAATTGATTTAGATGTACGGAACATTTGTAAAACTACGATTGCACCAAGAAGCATTGGTAAAGCCAAGAAGATATCAGTTATTCGGCTGAGAATAGTATCAACCCAGCCTCCGAAGAATCCTGCTAATGCACCAATTAAAGAACCAACAAGTACAACCAAAATGGTTGCAAGCAAACCAACACTTAGCGATGTACGAGTACCATAAACAACTCGAGCATAAATATCGCAACCTTGCATATCAAAACCAAATGGATGCGCGGCTGAAGCTGGCTCAAGAGAGTGTTCCAAAACGCAATAATTAGGATTGTGCTTTGTAAGAATGCTTGGGAAGAACGCAACAAAAATAATTGCAATAATCAAAATTGCAGAAACAATAAACAATGGATTCCTGCGCAAAGTTCTCCAAGTATCTGCCCACATACTCGTTGCAGCAGCGGATTCGTCTACGGAATCCACTTCTTGAATAGGCGTATCGTCTAATGGTGCAACGTAGCGTTCTTGCCCCGGTAATATATCGCAATTTGAAGCATTATTTGCAATCAAATCATTTTTCATCAAATTATCTTCCATAGTGTACTCCCCTCACGCGTAACGAATGCGCGGATCAAGAGCCGCGTACAACATATCAACAAGAAAATTGCTAAATACAAATATCAATGTCAAAAGCGTGACAATGGAAACAACAAGGTTTCCTTCTCCTTTTAGAATCCCTTGATATGTGAGGAATCCAACGCCATGAATGTTGAAGATCGTTTCCGAAATCATTGCACCGCCCATAAGAGCACCCAAATCCTGACCTAAGAAGGTGACGACAGGTATAAGCGAGTTGCGCAAAACGTGACGAACAATAACAGAGCCTTCTTTTAAGCCCTTTGCACGAGCTGTACGCACGTAATCGAGCGAAATATTTGAAGAAATTTCAGATCTTGTAAGTCGAATGATATACGCCATAGACACAGAACCAAGAACCATTGCAGGAAGAAGCAAATCGAAGAATCCAGGATCGTTACTAGCTGTAACTGGTAATATGCGCCATTTAACACCAAATAAGTATTGTCCTACGAAACCTGTCACAAATGTTGGAACAGAAATAAGAAGAAGAGATACAACCAGAATCACACTGTCATACCACTTGCCTTTCTTCAAACCTGAAATTATGCCAAATATGACACCAAATATTGCTTCGAAAGCGAATGCCATAATTGCTAGTTGAACAGTAACCGGGAATGCACGACCAATTTCATCGATAACTGGTTGACCTGCAAAAGTATGACCAAAATCGAGGGTAAGAGCATTCTTTAAGAAAAGTAAATATTGAATAATAAATGGTTTATCTAAGTTATACTCGGCTCGTATTTGTGCAGCCACTGCAGGATTAACAGGTTTTTCTCCAAACATTGCTTTTACTGGGTCTCCAGGCAAAGCAAATACTAAAGCATAAACTAATAATGTTGTGCCGAGAACAACAGGAATCATCTGCAAAATACGACGCAGAATGTACTTACCCATCGAATTCTCCTTGAATTGTTAAAACTTACTCAAAAAACAACAAAGTGCCGCTCCAGCTCAATAGTTTTATTTAACTAGTTTAGCTGGAGCAGCAATTTCGCAATAAGCGATATTAAATTATTAAGAGGAACCAACTAGTGTTACCTACTAACTTTCTAAAAAGTATGTAACACTATGCTGTTTTCTTAATTAGCTACCAGCTTATTTGTGAAGCTGATAGTACAGCGGCATATTCTGCCAATCCATTGTGAAGCCCTTCAAAGTTGGAACCATCACAGCCTTAGCGTTCGAGTAGAACAATGGGACAGATGGAAGATCCTCAAGAAGGATTTCGTTTGCTTGCTGATAGAGCTTAATAGCCTCTTCTGGCTTAGCAGATGCAGCTTTCTTAAGTAAATCGTCGAACTTTGGATTCTTATAATCACCTTCGTTGGAGCCATTGCCATCAGCTGCAACGGAAGCAAATTCCTGAGTCAAGTAATTTTCTGCACTTGGATAATCTGGCATCCAACCTGCACGCCATGCACCCTTAATCTGACGCTTAGCGCAAGCATTACGGAATTCCTGGAATGTAGGAATTGGAGTGGTTTCAGCCTTGATCCCGAGATTATTCTTGAGGGAATTCACAACAGCATCAAACACAGACTTTGCATTTCCATCGGCATTGTAGGAGAAAGTAAGAGATCCGTCATACTTAGAAATCTTATCTGCCTTAGCCCAAAGTTCCTTAGCTTTCTTTGCATTAAATTCTACGTTCTCATGACCCTTAAGATCAGCCTTATAGCCTGGAGTCAATGGAGAAGTAAATTCGTTTGCAGGAGAAGCAGTGCCATTGAGAATCTTGTTGATAATCACCTTACGGTCTATAGCCATAGAAATAGCTTGACGACGAAGCTTACCTTCTTCAGTCTTTACATCGAAGTGTGGGAGGCTTGAAGGAATAGTGAACTGTTGGATTACAGAACCTGGACGGTTGTAAGCCCTAACAGTTGTATCCTTCTGGAAAGTCTTAGTTTGGGTATCTGGAATATTATCAGTCATATCGAGATTTCCAGCCTGCACATCGCGGTATGCAGCGTTACCATCTGTATAAACCTTGAAAGTTACGCCATCATTCTGAGCTTTGCGCGGACCATTGTAATCAGGATTCTTTACAACTTCGATCTGCTTGTTGTGATCCCAAGACTTGAACAAGTATGGACCAGAAGAAACAGGCTTTTCGCCATAAGCCTTTGGATCCTTGTAGAAGGATTCCGGAAGTGGAGCAAATGCCAAGTAGCCAACCTTAATTGGGAATACAGAATCTGGCTGTTCCAAATCAACGGTAAAAGTATTTTCATCAACAACCTTCAAACCAGAAAGCTGTTCGTCACCCTTAGTACCATCCTTCTGCAAATCAGCATAACCCTTAATGGTTTGGAAGAAGGAAGCACACTTCTGAGCATTCTTAGCGTTAGCGACGAAGCTCCAAGCTTTCACAAAGCTTTCGGCTGTAATAGGAGTGCCATCGCTGAACTTCTTTCCTTTCTTAACCTTCACGGTGTACTGGGTAGCATCAGCATTTGGAGTGATGCTTTCAGCATCCTCATTCACAGGATTACCTTTTTCATCGAAAGTTACCAACGTGGAATTAACCAACATGGCAGGACGAGCGCCAGCATTTTCGTTAATGTTTCCAGGGACTAATTCGTTTTGTGGCTCAGAGTTTGAAACGGTAATAATAACCTTGCCACCGTTTGTTTGTGCATTCTTAGCGGAAGAGCCACAGCCACCAAGTAACATTGCCAGCGAGCAGGCAGCAGCAGCAAAAGCCAAAGCCTTATTCTTCATATATTTTCTCCTAACGTCTGGTAGGCAGGATTGTCATATCACAAAAAAGCCAAACATCAGCTAAAACATAAAAATCCATCCGGTTTTTATTGCCAGATGGATTCTCGCAAGCCAATGACGAGGCCTCTTCGTTGATTAAAATTCAATGATACGTATTTTTACAAGCAATGCAATAGTAAAAGAAA
>NZ_LWSR01000060.1:0-7972 GCF_001660745.1 Gardnerella sp. 26-12 | reverse complement strand
CTCCTATAAACCATTCTTACATAAGGAAAACAGCTACTATAATTTTAAAAAACGCCCGAAATTATTCAAAGCAAAAAATTTCTAAAAATAAGCGCAACACGCAAGCAAAAATAAAAAATGAGGGTAATAGCTTAGCAATTGCTACTACCCTCATTTTTTATTAAAACCTCAGTACTTAATCACAAAACACAAAATTATGCGAAAAGCACTTTGGATTTTAATAATTGCAAGACAGATGCTTAGAACGCCTTACTTTAATCAAGAAAGCACCTGCAACAGGCAACAATATTGCAATAATAAATGCGATTTGCGCTACACTACTGCCTGTTGAACTTAACGCATGAACATTCTTCTTAACAGCATTATTTACTACTGTTATTTCAGTCCAAGCAACTTGATTACCTTTTTCGTCAACCAAAACAACCGTATGCTTTCCGGTATATCCAGCTGGGAACTGAGCATCAAATTGAGGCTTGCCATTAACCATGCGAACAGTCACAAACTTTGAACCATCAGCACCCTTAAGCAAGCGTGGAGATGAATAGATATACGCGTAAGCATAAACTACTCCATCACGCTGCAAACGCTCGGTGAACTCTTTGTTTACAACATTAATTCTCACACTGTTAACAACACCTGCAGTTGCAACGTTATTGTTACCAACGCTAAGAGTTCCCTTTAATTCTGGATTAAGCTGCTGAACTGTTTCAGGAGCAACAGGTACAGGAGCAGATTCTGCTGGCTTAGCTGGAGCTGGTTTAGCAGAATCAGCTGGAGCCGGCTTTTCTGTTTTTTCCGACGGAACTGGCTTTTCCGACGGAACAGAAGGCTTAGACGGCTTTGATTGTTCACTGGACTCAGACGGAGTCGGCTTCGGAGCAGGAGCAGGAACTTGCTGATGCTCACCAGGTTTTGGAGCTGGAGCTGGCTTTGTGCCAGGCTGATCAGGTTTTGGCTTCTCAGGCTTCTTACTAGGATCCTCACCAGGCTTTGGCTTTTCACCAGGCTTTTCACCAGGCTCAGACGGATTCTCAGGCTGTTTGCCAGGCTCATCACCAGGCTTTGCATCCGGAGGAATTGGCTTAGATTCCTTATCTTTACTAAGCAATACTGCTGTAGAAACAGGAGCAATCTTGTATGTGCCATCATCAGCAACAGTTGCGTCTTGAGCAGTATCATTCACTTTGCCATTAGCAACAAGTGCAGAATACTTTCCTGCTGGAATCTTTACTTGAGTTTCAGCATTATTAGCATTGAACACTACAACATATTGCTTATCTGCATCGTTAAGTGTGTAAGCAATTACACCATCAGGAGTGCCATCAATCATCTTCATGTTCTTGTTAATTGTTGCATAATCAAAATCACGAAGAGATTTAATGCTCTTGCGTAGCTTCAACAATCCCTTGAAATAGTTCACGGAATCAGACTTGTCAGCAGCACGATTCCAATCAAGAGCATTGTCTTTATCGCCAGCATTGTAACTATTATCGTTACCATTCTTAGTTCGCAAGAATTCCTGACCAAGCTGAATAAACGGCATGCCGCGCGAAAGCAAAATCATTGAATTTGCAAGCTTTACTCTCTTCAATCGTACGTCTTCAGTGTCGTTAGGAGCAGAGACCTTTAGCTTATCGTACAACGACAAGTTATCGTGAGCTTCAACATACTGAACAATTTGACCTGCATCAGCAAAGTGCGTTTCAGCATTACCATTCCAGCACTTAACAGTACTACTCGTGCCAAATTGGCAACCAAGCAAATTATGCTCAAGCAAAGCCTTAACACCTTTATCTGTATTGCC
This sequence comes from Gardnerella sp. 26-12, assembly GCF_001660745.1. NCBI lineage: Bacteria > Bacillati > Actinomycetota > Actinomycetes > Bifidobacteriales > Bifidobacteriaceae > Gardnerella > Gardnerella sp. 26-12. Next base: position 6,168 of record NZ_LWSR01000060.1, on the reverse strand, counting down.
ATTGACAAAACCAGTACCCTTAGCAGCAAACACAGAACCTTTTACAGAATCGCGGAATGAATCGTTAAAGAACGCTACTCCTGGAATCTTATAAGCATTTGGTTGAATAGTAGACTCGCTCTTAGGAAGCAGTTCATTCATATCCCAGCCTTCACCAAGCACAATAATTGAAGGATCAATCTTATTAAGCTCAGCACGCACTTCTTGCATAGTCTTCAGGTCAATTAAGCCCATCAAATCAAATCGGAAGCCGTCGAGGTTGTAATGCGTAGCCCAATACTTCACAGAATCCAAAATATACTTGCGCATCATTTGACGTTCAGACGCAGTATCGTTACCGCATCCAGAATTACCATTCAGAGCACCATCCTTATAGCGGAAGTAGTATCCAGGAACTGTCTTGTTAAACGAATGATTTTGTGCGTTGTAAACATGGTTGTAAACAACATCCATAATCACGCGCAAACCAGCCTTATGAAGGCCAGCAATCATTTGCTTAGCTTCCTGAACTCGCGTTGTTGGATTGGCAGGATTTGTAGAGTAAGATCCTTCAGGAACATTGTAGTTTTGCGGATCATAACCCCAGTTTTGAGCGCCTTGCTTTCCATAGCTCAAGTCACCAGTTTCATTCACAGAACCAAAATCATACATTGGCATGATTTGTACGTGAGTGACACCAAGCGACTTCAAATAATCAAAGCCAGAAACATTCTGCTTATCTTTAGTCTTAGTGCCTTCTTCTACTACGCCAAGATACTTGCCACGATGAGCATCGCTAATACCAGAGTTTGGATTGATCGAAAAGTCACGAACATCCATTTCTGCAATTGTTGCGTCACTTGGATTCGTAAACTTTGGCATACGATTTCCAGCACTGCCTGCGTCTTTATCTGCTAATACAACAGAACGCTCACCGTTTACTACTGCAGCTTTCGCATAAGGATCAGCAGAAACATTCACTGTGCCATCAGCAAAATGAACTTCATATGCGTAAGCTGTATTAGCTTTGTCACCTTCAAGCTTTACAGACCATACGCCACGATCTTCTGCTTTCATAGCTGTTTCTTTGTCTTTTTCAGCTTTTTCAGCAGTCGACTTATAAGTAATCAGCTTTACTTCAGTTGCTGTTGGAGCCCAAAGCTTGAAAGTAGTTGAAGAAGCAGAATACACAGCACCTAAATCATCACCATTGTACGCGTATTTCTTATCGAACTCATCGGTACGAATTACGCTAGCACCAGTTTTTGAGGAAGCAGAAAGCTTAATACCTGTAGCTAATCCTTTAATACTCAACTCATACTTATGCTTAATATTAAGGTCATTCTTGGTTTCGATAGTAATCTCTGAACCATTAGCTTTAGCAGAAGCAATTTCAACTTTCTTGCTAGGATTTTCACTAGTATCCAAAAGTGTTACGTCAGAGTCTTTTACAGAAGACACATCTCCAGATACTTTTACAGCTAACTTCTTTAAACCAGCAATATCAGCAGACATCACGTGAGCTGTAAGTTGTGGCATAGTAGCGTTTAAATACACTGTCATGTCATCTTGCATTAACCAGACTTCAGCACTACCCTTGTTTGGATCACTTGGATCTATCTTAATAGCATTGTTTGGAATACTGCGATCGCTAGGATCTTGCTGATTCCAAGCGTCAATTGGCGTAGATTTTCTAACTTTGAAACCAACACTGTCAATACCACCATCATTCTTAGCAGTAAAGGTTGCAACTTTGCCGTAATCGTCATGCGAAGTGAAGTAACGAGCAGATCCATTAGTTCCGTCGTTCCAAGTCCACATGTTCCAGCCTTCATAATCGCCAGCATTCCTGCGATAATGAACTGTTACCTTTAATTCTTTTGGCTTACTCTTAAGGTTGTCTGGAGCAGTGAACTGTGTAGTATCCGATCCGCCTGTTACCCAAGCTTCAGCAAGACCACTTGCACAGTTTTCAATAGCACGATCGCCACCGTCTTTACTCCAACCTTTTGTAGTAGTAATAAAGGAAAGTGACTTGTTTTCAAAAGCACCATCAACTTTAGTTTCAAAAACTTTGCCGAATTTATCAGTGCCATTAAACTTATGCCAAGCTCCAGGTAAATCTTTACCATCCTTGTCTTTGCCCCACAACCAAATGCCAATATCGCGAGTATCACCCGCTTTTTGTGCATAGTGGATGCGAACAGTGGTCTTTGGATTATACGCTACTGGGCAAGGATTTACTCCAACGCTACCCTTGTGATCTTGAGCTAAATACGAATCAGTGTGAGCTGGAATCTTAAAGTTATTATTATATCCTTCGTGATACCAGTAGTTTTCACCATTATTAAACACTGCTTCATAAGCTTTACCATTGGTTCTAATTGTCTTCTTATACCAACCGTCACAAGCCTTCTTCATCTCATCGCCAGGAGCCTGAGTCCAGCTTGAGCCTATGCCGTAATGAACATATACTTTTTTACCGTTAAACTTTTCGTCTGGCTTAAAGTAAATAGTTGTTGTAGGATCTTCTGGCATGCCTGCATCAGGCTTTTCTTCACCATATTTAGGATCAGATGGGTCTGTAGCAGTGCCAGCCGGATGTGTAGCTTTTGTTGCATTAACATGTAAAACTACTGCTTCGCGAGCGCCAATCTTGGTTTTAACTTCACCTTTTGCAACTTTAACAGTCTTAGAGCAGTCACCTGCAGCGTACACATTGCAATACTCACCATCAGGCAAATCAGTTTTATAAGAAACTTCTTTTTCGTCAAGCGAATTGTTTATTGCTAAGAAGCCCTTCTTTTCACGGCTAAAAGCAACGTTATTGTCTCCATCATCCTGCCAATTCGTAACTTTCGCACCTTGCACAGCATTGTAGAATCCAATCATTCCACGAATAGAAGTCCAACGCTGAGTGCACTGCCACTGAGAATTCTTTCCGCACTTTACATCTGGAATGTTCGTATCAGTTGCACCAGGAGCGCCATCATCATTCTTATCGAACTTGTATCCGGAATACACGTTTGGAGTGCCGTATGGCCACGCGAGCATGAACGCGTTTGCTAAAGCGTAACGACGACCATCCTTATACGTAAGCACGCTGTTACCGCGCTCTGTATCCCAATTCGTAACAAAAATAGCAGCTTTATCGCTCTTAACCATTCCGTCTTGAATTTTGTTCAGAGGCTTGCTTGCCTTAATCAGCGAGCCTTTGAAGTTTTGCTTAAGCTGGTAAGAGTAGCCAAACTCGTTAACTTCGCCTTCATTCAAATGTGCAGACGGCTGAATTTGTGCAGCTTCTGAAGAGTTGCCAATAGTCTCTTGCATCCACCAGATGTCATTAATCTTTTTGCTATCTTCAACACTTTCGTTGTATTGCTTTATAGCAGAAGCTTTAATGCCCCTCATATCTTCTGGCGAAATATGCTTAACTGCATCCACACGGAAACCAGCAACGCCAAGCTTCAACAAATCTGCAAAATACTTACCTAAAACTTGCTGAACATGCTGACTACCAGTATTCAAATCAAGTAAGCCTACAAGCCTGTGAGTCCAAACTTCTTCAGCATTCGTATAATCTTTAATATTTTCAGCACTTTGATGGAAATCGTCTTTAGTGTATCCAGCATCTTCAAAAGTCTGAGTAGACACATCATACTTACTTCCACCAACACCGACTTTATCTTTATTATCAGCGCCAGCCATGTGATTAATAACAGCATCAGCAATGATTCCAACATTTGCCGCTTTGCAAGTTTGAATCATCTGCTTAAACTCAGCTTCAGTGCCAAGTTTAGAATTTAATTTATAGCTAACAGGCTGGTAAGAAGTCCACCAGGCTTTACCTTTAATATGATCCTGCGGTGGAGACACCTGCACATACTTCACACCTTCAGGACCATAAGTTTTAGTGCACTCTTGAGCAATACTCTTCCAATTTTGCTGAAAAGCAGTAACAATAACACCTTTACCTTTAAGAGTTACATTCGAAGAAGTTTCTTTGCTATTGCTAGACTCCCCGCTAGTCACAGCGTTTGCACTACCAGTAACAGCAAAACCAGTTACAAGCATTGCAACAGACGCAACAATAGCAACCATCTTCGATGCAAAGTGTCGACGATGACTCATCAGTATCCTTTCCTCCATTGGTATCAACACGCTTCTTCCTTGGGCGCATTAATAGCCTCAATGCACAAACGATGGCTAGCACTACTATGTTGCCAGCCATCGTTATAAATATGCATTATCAGCGGAGAAAATTATAACATCTACATATTGACAATATTGCAATAACTATACAAAAAACTGTAATAATGTCAATATAAATTTACTTCCAGCCGTCTTTCACTTCGCAGCTTACTTATTAGAACCTGCCTTATTTTTTGCATAGAATCAGAGCTAACTCAATCAATAGCACAGCGAAAACAATTACAATCATCGCCACAGTACTAAACGTGGAAGTACTTCCAAAATGCTCTACAGCCTTAACATGCAAAGCAATAGCAGAATTAGCTGGAATAGTTATCTCTACTTTCCCACCATTTACAGTAACTGTGCTAGAGCATTTACGTGAAGCATATACGTTACAATACTCACCGTCAGGCAAATCAGTTTTATAACTCACATTTTTAGGCTTATCAGTATTGTTAATCGCCAAGAATCCCTTGTTTCCGCGACTAAAAGCAATGTTATTATCGTTGTCATCCTGCCATTGAGTTACTTTCGTGCCCTTAACAGCATTGTAGAATCCAATCATTCCACGAATAGAAGTCCAACGCTGAGTGCACTGCCACTGAGAATTCTTTCCGCACTTTACATCTGGAATGTTCGTATCAGTTGCACCAGGAGCACCGTCATCGCGCTGAGTGAACTTATATCCAGAATAAATATTTGGTGTTCCATACGGATAAGCAAGCATAAAAGCATTAGCTAACTCGTACTTTGCTCCATCCTTATAAGTGAGAACTCGAGTCGAATTGTCACGCTCAGTATCCCAGTTAGTCACAAAAATAGCTGCTTTCTTATTAGGAATAAGCTGATCTGTAATATGAGACAAATTCTCAATTGAGCCATAGAAATAATTACGCAAGCGATATGAGTATTCAAACTCATCTACTTCACCTGTACCAACATATTGATCTGGCTGAATTTTAGGATCTTGTTCAGGAAAACCAATTGTTTCTTGCATCCACCAAATATTTTCAGGCTTCATTCCAGCAGCTTTAGCAGCAGCTTCTTTTATGCCTTTCACATCTTCAGGACACATATGTTTTGTGGCATCAACTCTAAAGCCCGCAACACCCATTTTCAGCAATTTTGCAAAATAGTTACCAAGAATTTTTTGTACATGAGGCTTAGAAGTATCCAAATCAAGCAAACCAACTAAACGATAATTCCAAACGACTTGCGCATCTTTATATGTGTAAATATCTTTATCTATTTGGTGAAAATCATCTTTTGTGTAACCAGCATCCGGATAGCTTTGATTTGCCGCATCATACTTACTACCGCCAACACCTACAGTATCTTTATTACTATCGCCGGTTGTGTGATTAATTACAGCATCAACAACAATTCCAACACCAGCTGCCCTGCAAGTAGTAATCATATTTTTAAACTCGTCTTCAGTGCCAAGCTTTGAATTTAGATTGTAACTAACTGGCTGATAAGAAGTCCACCATGCTTTACCTTTAATATGATCCTGCGGCGGCGAAACCTGTACATAACTCACACCCTCAGGACCATAAGTTCGCTTACACTCTTTTGCAATACTTTTCCAATTTTGCTGAAAAGCAGTAACGATCACACCTTTTGGCGGAAGACCGTCTGTTGATTTAGTTGAAGCAAATGCCGAAGAGTTTGGAACAATAGCAAAAATACACATTAATACCGTTGCTACAGCAGCAATTGCAGTAATTGCAGTAAAAGAGCACATTACATTGCGCTTGTAATTATTGATTAATTCGCAAGCATAATTACTTTTTTTACGCTCACTTGCTTGCAATTGTGCACTGTGGATCATCGTTGTTCCTTTCACATCACGTACAGCACTTTCATTGTGCGAGAATACTTTTATTATTATACGCTTATTGTTTATGTACGAGACATTAAAATATAAAATAAAAACGTCGCCTAGCAAGCTAAGCGACGTCGTGCACGTGCCCCCGGTGAGACTCGAACTCACAC
>NZ_LWSR01000006.1:15511-24478 GCF_001660745.1 Gardnerella sp. 26-12 | reverse complement strand
AGATGTGTATAAGAGACAGATATTAATAAATTGCATGTACTTAATCGATAGAAACTTATAATTCGTGCGTGTCTCTAATAAAAAATAAAAAAGGACGCTGGCAAGCTACCAACGTCCTATGTAATCAAAAATGCTCTATAGCTTTGCTCTAAATCTTATATAAAATAAGCAAAATCACATCTTTTCTGGAGCAGAAACTCCAAGCAAATCAAGACCAGTTGCAATAACTGTGCGCACAGCAGCGTTAAGCTTTAAGCGAGCTGCAGCACGAGCTGGCTCTGGGCACTTTGCAATGCGCTGAGCTTCACGCTCGGCTTCTGGCAAACGATTTTCAGGGTCAGTTAACTCCATTGGTACAACACGCTCAAGGTTGTACCACTTGTGGTAACTTGCTGCCAAATCCTCAAGGTAATGCGCAACTCTGTGAGGAGCGCGCAAATCGCCAGCTTGAGCCAAAGCAGCAGGCCATTGAGCCAAAGCAGCCAACACTTCGCCGTCAGCCTCGGTATTAAGCAAGCTTAAATCAGCGCCATCTTGCGTAATTCCAGCGTCAGCCGCATTGCGAGCCACATTGCAGCTGCGTGCGTGAGCGTATTGCACGTAGTACACAGGATTATCGTTGCTGTGAGAAGCAAGCAAATCCAAATCAATATCAACGCTTGTGTTGTAGTCGGTGCGAGCAAGCGAGTAGCGCGAAGCGTCAACGCCAATTGCATCAACTAAATCGTCAATCGTAATAACGTTTCCAGCACGCTTGCTCATGCGCACAGGTTTTCCGTCCTTCATAACGTTTACAAGCTGACCAATAAGAATCTGCATGTTTTCGCCCGGCTTGTCGCCAAAAGCCGCGCACATTGCCATCATTCGGCCAATATATCCGTGATGATCCGCGCCGAGCATGTAGATTGCTACGTCTGCAGGATTCTGCTCGCGGTGACGCTTGTTGCGATAGTACGCAATATCAGCAGCAAAGTAAGCGTAGTTTCCGTCGGACTTAATAATTACGCGATCCTTGTCGTCGCCATGCTTAGTGGATTCAAACCAAGTTGCGCCGTCTTTTTCGAAAATATCTCCACGCTCACGCAAGTCTGCAATAGCGCGCTCAACTTCGCCATCCTCGTACAGGCTGTTTTCGTGGAACCACACGTCGAAACTAACACGAAAATCGCGCATAGACTTACGAATTTCCGCAAACATCATTGGAACTGCGCGCTTGCGGAACTCTTCGCGCTGCTCGGAATCGCCTTCGCCAAGAGGCAATCCTTCCTCGTCTTTTCCAAGATCAATTCGCGGCAATGAAAGAACATCAACGCCGTCCGCATTTGCTTCTTTTATAACAGCGTCCGCAATTTCGTTAATATACGCACCTTTGTAACCATCTGCAGGCGTTTCTTCGCCGTGAGCTGCAGCAACTAAAGACTTTGCAAAACGGTTGATTTGCTCGCCATGATCGTTGAAGTAGTATTCACGCACAACTTTTGCGCCGTTCGCTTCCAAAACTCGAGCCATGGAATCACCAACTGCAGCCCAGCGAGTTCCACCAATGTGGATTGGACCAGTTGGGTTTGCGGATACAAACTCAAGATTCAAAGTTTTGCCGCTCAAATGCGTATTCTTGCCAAAAGCCGCACCCTGCTTTAAGACTTCGTCTACGACCGCCGCCGCAGAAGCAGAATCAAGCGTTATGTTAATAAAGCCAGGACCTGCAACTTCTACAGACGCAATACCTTCTGCTTCTTGCAAACGCTCGGCAAAAAGTTCAGCTAAATCGCGAGGCTTCATACCAGCTTTTTTAGCGAGTTGCATAGCAACATTCGTAGCCCAATCGCCGTGTGCGCGATCTTTTGGTCGCATAACTGCAAGTTTTTCGGCAGCAGGAATCAAATCTTCTGTTAGATTGCCAGCTTTACCGCTTGCTACTAAATCTTTAGCAATTTTTTCAATTAATTCACTTAAGCTTTCTGGATTCATGGTTTACAGTCTAGCGTTACCGCGCGATGCTTCGCGATTACAACTCATTGGATTGCATTATTCTGAGTGTAAGGTAATATATGTTTTACATGTTTTACATTGGAGATTGAAAATGGTCGCAACAATTACAGGATTAAGAGTACCCTCTAACGTTTTAGATCGTTATGATCGGCTCGCTAAAACCACTCACCGCACCCGTTCATTTTACATGAATCAAGCACTAGAAGCTCAAATTGATGAACTTGAACATGAATATGGTCTAATGGCAGATATTGAAGCATACAAACGTGGAGAATTAGAAACATTTCCACTCGACGATGTGGTGAAGCGCCTTGACTTGGAAAAGAAATAAGTGACGATGCTTAGTTATTAAATACACAAAAAGCGCTGGAGTCGAAGATTGACTTCCAGCGCTTTTGTTTTGCGATTAATTATTTTCGGTTACTTGCAACTACTTCTTTTTTGCAGGAGCTTCGCCGAGTTCGCTTTGAGCAACTGAAACGTTTACGTTAGCTGCATCAGATTCTGCAGAATCAGAAGCAGATTCAGATTCAGAAGCAGAAGAATCTCCAGCAACTGCAGCCTTAACAGCGTTAAGCTTTACTTCTCCAGTAACGCGACCAGCTTCAGCAACGTCATCCAAAGTCTCCTCAACAGCCTTGTAAGCGTTTTCTGCAACGTTCAAAGTTACTTGCAAAATAGGAGTCTTCATAGAAACTTTTGCTTCAGACTTAATCTTGCGCAAAGCAGCCAAAGCTTCACCCGCGTAAGCCAAAGTGTCTGCAGAAACTCCGTTTGCAGCAGCCTCATACGCCTTAGCGCATGGCCAGCTAGCACGATGCACGGATCCTTCGCCGTCATGCATCCAGCTCCACACTTCTTCAGTAGCGTAAGGCAAGTAAGGAGCAAGCAAGCGAGCCAAAGCATCGAGTGCAAGACCAAGAGTTGTGCGAGCAGACTTCACAGCAGCTTCACTTGGAGTGCGTCCAGTGGATTCTGCAGTACCGTAAGCACGATTCTTTGCAAGCTCAATGTAATCGTCACAGAACTCCCAGAAGAATGTTTCGATTGCTTCCAAAGCCTTAGAATGCTCGTAAGATTCAAGCGCATCAGTCGCAGTACGAATAACGGATGCAAGCTTTGCCATAACAGAGCGATCCAAAACTTCCGTAACATCTGCAAAATCCCAATCCGCGCTGGCAGACTCAAGAACCTGATGCTCATCATCTTCGCGACCAATTGCGAGCGCAAACTTCGTAGCATTCAAAAGCTTAATCGCTAAACGTCGACCAATCTTCATTTGACCTTCGTCGTAAGTTGCATCCAAGCCAAGTTTTGCAGAAGTTGCCCAGTAGCGCACAGCATCCGCACCAAACTCTTCGATTGGCTTATTTGGCACAACAACGTTGCCCTTAGATTTAGACATCTTCTTGTGGTCTGGGTCTAGAATCCAGCCAGAAAGCGCAGCATGCTTCCAAGGCAAGCAGCCGTTTTCAAGATGCGCGCGATCAACCGTACTAAACAGCCAAGTACGAATAATATCCTGGCCTTGTGGACGCAAATCCATTGGGAAAGTAGCCTTAAACAAAGCTTGATTTTCCTCACCTGGCTCTTCCCAACGAGTCACAATTTGTGGAGTTAAGGAAGATGTGGCCCAAGTGTCCATAATATCCTGCTCAGCAGTAAAGCCATTTGGCTGGTCTCGCTGAGACTCGTCGAAGCCTTCTGGAACGTCAATAGTTGGGTCGATTGGCAAACGATCTTCGCTAGGCGTCAAAGGATGCTCGTAGTCAACTTCCCCATTTTCATTTACTGGATACCATAATGGGAATGGCACGCCGAAGAAGCGCTGGCGAGAAATAAGCCAGTCACCGTTCAAGCCGTGAACCCAATTCTCATAGCGCACGCGCATAAAGTCTGGATGGAAGTTAAGTTCCTTACCGCGCTCAATAAGCTCAGCGTTCAACTTTTCGTCCGTACCGCCGTTCTTTAAATACCACTGGCGAGAAGTGACGATTTCCAAAGGCTTATCGCCCTTTTCGTAGAAGTTCGTCATACGCTTTGTTGGCTTTGGATCACCTTCCATATCTCCAGCTGCTTGCAAAGCTTCAACAACTTCCTTGCGAGCGGAGAACGTGGTTTTACCGGCAATTTTCTCGAACATTTCGCGGCCAGACTCATCCGTAATCCAATCAGGAGTGGTCATCACAATGCGGCCGTTTCGCTGAATGATTGGTCGAGTTGGGAGATTCAAGTCACGCCACCACTCAACGTCGGTTACATCACCGAAAGTGCAGCACATTGCAATGCCTGCACCCTTGTCCATTTGGGCAGCAGAATGCGCCAAAATTGGAACTTTCACCTTAAACAGTGGCGAATAAACTTCCTGACCAAAGTACTTCTTGTAACGCTCATCTTCTGGATTTGCAATCAAAGAAGTGCATGCAGCAAGCAATTCTGGGCGCGTAGTTTCAATATAAATTGGCGTGCCATCTTCAAAACGGAACGCGATCTTATGGTAGAAACCAGGATATTCGCGCGATTCAAGCTCTGCTTGTGCAACTGCAGTCTGGAAAGTCACATCCCACAAGCCAGGAGCATCCTTCTGATAAGCCTCTCCGCGAGCAAGATTGCGCAAGAACGCTTTTTGTGCAACTCGGCGAGGCTGCTCACCAATAGTGTGGTAAGTTTGCGACCAGTCCACAGAAAGACCAAGCCTACGCCACAAAGCTTCAAAAAGCTTCTCATCCTGAGAAGTTAAGCGTTCGCAAAGCTCAATAAAGTTCTGTCGGCTTACAGGAACCTGATCTTTTGCCTCAATCTTCTTACCTTCAGTACCTTCAAAAGGAGGCTTAAAATCAGGATCATATTTAAGCGAAGTGTCTACGCGCACGCCGTAATAGTTTTGCACTCGACGCTCTGTTGGCAAGCCGTTATCGTCCCAACCCATTGGGTAGAACACGTCAAAGCCTTGCATGCGCTTATATCGCGCAATGACATCCGTATGCGTGTAAGAGAATACGTGACCTACGTGCAAGTGACCACTAACGGTTGGAGGTGGAGTATCGATAGAATATACGGCCTTACGGTCGCGAGAATTATGGAATGCGTAAGTCTTAGCTTCGTCCCAATTGCTACGCCACTTGTCTTCAAGACCATCAACACCAACCTTGTTAGGCAATGGTGTTAAATGTGCGTGTTTTACTGCGTTATTATCCTGTTCACTCATGAACTGAATATTAGAAACTCAGCGCGACAACGCAAATCTTACGCTTTTCTATTTCACCACTATGCTCTGCAATGGCAGAAGCTGATCCGTCATATTTTTCGTATAGCCGCTTACATTAGACTTTACAGTCATAATGCTCTTTCGAGCATATAACCAGTGAGCTGCAGCATTATTGCTTACTTCGCGCGCATATGCACGAGCATTTGCCTCATATTCGTTTGCATTCTTAGAATGAACCGCATCGGTCCAAGCTTGTTGAGCACGCGCGTCTTGCAAAACGAACGGAGAACCGCTTTCTGCAAACATGCCTTCATCTAAAGTACGATTGCTCGTAGTAAGCGCAAGATCATACTTACCTTCACTAATACGTTTACGCATAGTTTGTTGATCAACTTCTTCAAGATTGACCTTAAAACCGCTCACGGAACTAATTTGTTTTGAAAGCTCGTGCCCAACTCCACCTTCGCCCTGTGGAACAAGAAAATTAATAGTTCCTAAATAGCTTGCACTAAAGTAATGGAACAAGGGAGCAGCTTTGCTTGGATTATAAGGGTACAATCCATTTAAATCTTCATAACCAGTTGAAAGAGGATCAATAGGTCCTCCTACTGGAACACCACCATTGCCATCAGCTGCAAGTACAGTTTGCGCATTCAAAGCATATCTCGCAGCTTTACGAGCCTGCTCATCGCAGAAAATCGACGAAACTGTTGTATTTATTGCAATAAATCGCACTCTTGTGCTCTGACCCTCTACCATTTGCGTATTAGCAACAGCAGCAAGACGCTTATTTTCGTTACCTTCAAGCGGAACTGCCATTTGAATATTGCCCTTTTCCATTGCCTCAGCTAGAGCAGTATCGCTATTGAAATATTGCAAAGTAATACTTGCACAAGAAGCAGGGGTTCCCCAATATTTATCGTTGCGAAGTAATACTAAAGAATTGCCTTTATTGTAGTCACTTACAGTGAAAGGACCTGTGCCAAGAGCAGCACTTGCATAGTCGATCATCGATTTTGTGTCATAGACAATGCCAACACGTCCAGCAAGACGACGTAGAAGTAAAGCATCTGGATTATTAAGTGTAATTACTAAAGTGTAATCATCCGGATTATTAACAGTTTTAATATTTGTAAGTGCGCTATAACCAGGATAATTATTTGTGATGCCTTGTTTCAAAGATTGCAATACGGAATTTGAAGTCATCTCACTACCGTTAGAGAAATGCACACCTTGACGCAAATTAAAACGATATGTTAAGCCGTCTTTCGAAATATCCCATGACTTCGCGAGACCTGGTTGCAAACTATTATCATCGCCACGTTTAACAAGAGTTTCGTAAACATTACCAATTAAAGCTTGCTGTAAAGCGTCACTGTCGTCGTTTCTAATATCAAGAGATTCAGGAGCAGTACGTAGACCAACTTTTAGCACTGAGTTACTAGCTGGATGCATTATTGCAGCAAAAGGCGAATGACCCTGGTACATTTGCCATCCACACCACAAAATGCCGCTCATTATTGCAGACACAACCACAAACACAACCCATGGTATCCAGTCTGCACTAGTACGAGTATGATATGACCTGGAAGCGTGACACGCATATTTGCCTGTTCTTGACATAACCTACAGTCTATATCAATATCTGAATTGTGAACAACACGCTTTAAATAATTGCCGACGGACATGTTGTATTTAAAGGGCATGAAACACATTTTGGATTCCGAGCAGTGCAAATTTTTCTGCCATGCAAAATAAGTCTATGAGAGAGATTAGTCCACTCTTTAGGAGCAAAATAAGCAGTTATTTCGCGCTCAATAGCAACAGGATTTGGACGATTCTGAACCTTACGCCAACCAAGACGACCTGTAACACGTATTACGTGAGTATCTACAGGAAACCCCGGTAATCCAAATGCGTTGCCAAGAACGACATTGGCAGTTTTACGACCAACACCTGGCAACGATATTAAAGCTTCCATATTTGATGGCACTATACCAGAAAAATTATTAAGCAAACATGCAGATAATGAAATAATGTTCTGTGCTTTTACTCTATAAAATCCGAGAGGGTAAATAATTGACTCAACTTGAGATACAGGAGCAGCAGCTAAAGAACTCGCGTTGGGAAAAATAGAAAAGAGTTCAGGCGTCACGATATTCACACGCTTATCTGTAGTTTGCGCGCTTAATACAGTAGCAATTAGTAGCTCAAATGGATTTTTGAAATTTAATGCACACTTAGGTTCCGGTATTTCTTTGCACAATAAATCGTACTCTGCATAAATACGAGCTAATTTCGCTTGTTTTGATTCTCGCATATTAGAACTTTGATAAATCATTATTGCGCAGACTGCTTATCTGCATCATTTTCAGAATCATCTTCAATGTTGCTTTCGGAAATCTCGCTATTCTCATCTGATTCCGAAGGATCGAAGCGATAGCCAACATTACGCACTGTGCCAATCAAATGTTCATATTCAACACCAAGTTTTGCGCGAAGCCTACGAATATGGACATCTACAGTACGAGTGCCACCGTAGTAGTCGTAGCCCCATACTTCTTGCAACAAATGAGTGCGAGTAAACACCCTGCGCGGATGCTGCACAAAGTATTTCAGCAATTCAAACTCTTTATAAGCTAAATCAACAGGATGACCATGCAAACTCACTGTGTAGCTACGCATATCTACAACGAGATCTCCAGAACGCATAGTTCCATTGTCTGAATTGAAAGAATCATCAATTTCAGAGCCTTGCGAATGCACAAATAAATCATCAGAAGATCCGTGTTGCAAAGAAGCCAAACGCAAACGACCCTCTACTTCTGCCGGAGAAGCATCAGTAAGCACAACATCAGAAATGTTCCACGAAGGATTTACTACAGTAAAACCACCCTCAGTTATAACTAATATGACAGGAACCGTGATATTTGCAACACGCAGAGAAGAACACATTGATTTAGCGAGAACTAAATCCTCACGCGCATCAAGCAAAAGAATGGTTTGTGCAGGTAGTTTTGCCAAACTTGACGTATCCAAAGAAAGTAAACGCACTTTATGAGATAACAAAGTAAGTGAAGGTAAAACTGAAGAGGGAGAAGCACACGAAGTCATCAATGTGATATCAGTCATATGATGCCTCCAACAAACAATTGATGTAGTAGCAAATTCAGCCTTTACAGGAATTGTAAACCATACTGCGAAAAATAGCGATAAGCGCAACACTTGCATTTTCCAAAGATAAAAAATATCAACACAATAAAGCGCAGTGCAGGTTATAGGCTACATTAGTAAATAAACAAAGTAATTTGTTAATGTTTTACGGACATATTACGCTTTATAAATATGAAATTACGGCACTAGGGAGTGTGTATGAGCAATGAAACACGTATCTGCAATGACAAGATGCAGAAAAATGATAATTCTTGCGTAAATGTTCAAAAACATACCCGTATACCTAGCATGAACGCATTAGCGATGTTTGTAAGCCAAATTTTTGTTGTAGTACTTCTCGCAATTGCAGCAATATTGCCAATCGCAACAGCAAAAATAACACTTATATTATGCCTTATCATAATGCTTACATTTATAGCGTTGTGGCCACTGCACGGAAATGTAATTGACCGAGCTATTGCATTATGCGCAGGAATTGCTTCTACATGGTTTGCAACCGGAGTATTAAAGGGATGGCTACCAAAAAGCGTCATTATCGATAACGAAACTGTGTCAATGAGTAAGTTCATTGCTGCAATTCACCCTTACGAACG
>NZ_LWSR01000006.1:0-15432 GCF_001660745.1 Gardnerella sp. 26-12 | reverse complement strand
TATTGCCAATCGCAACAGCAAAAATAACACTTATATTATGCCTTATCATAATGCTTACATTTATAGCGTTGTGGCCACTGCACGGAAATGTAATTGACCGAGCTATTGCATTATGCGCAGGAATTGCTTCTACATGGTTTGCAACCGGAGTATTAAAGGGATGGCTACCAAAAAGCGTCATTATCGATAACGAAACTGTGTCAATGAGTAAGTTCATTGCTGCAATTCACCCTTACGAACGTTGGGCTGTATCTTTTGCTCTAATTCTTGTAGCAGCAACATTTGTAACATTCTTGAGGCAAATGCTGCGCGAGAATCGCACAAATTTAGTACGAAATCTTTCGCACACGTTGACTGCAAGTATTGCTTGTGCAGCACTTCCGGGTTGGCTATTTTTGCCGTCAATTATTAGTTTTATGCCATCGCTTCGCAATTTAAACGGTGGAATACTCGTTATAGTACTGTGCATATTTATGCTAATCGCGCTATCAGGACTTTCATATTTATGGGTTCGCAACAATTATGAAGAATACGAAACTGGAATAGTTTCGCACGATATCGCCATTTCTATATTGCCAATAATGTTTTCAGGAATGCTCGTGTATCTTGCAGGCCTTGGAATGCTAGTAGCTGCTTAAAATTATTTAAAGCGTATGTAACGTTACGTTTTAATTTACTTTTGAAATCACCTGCTTACATAAAAACGTCGAAAACACGGCATGTGTCTTCGACGTTTTATTTAACTTTTAATTTTTATTGTTTTGCTTATTAAAACGAAACTTATTTTTCGCTTTCTTCCAAGCGTTTGCGAGCTGCAACGATTTCCTTCTCAGCCTGCTCAACGCCAGCCCAGAAGTCACCAGGAAGAACTTCCTTACCTGGTTCCAAAGCCTTGTACTGCTCGAAGAAGTGCTTGATTTCAGCCTTGTGATACTCGTTCACGTCATCGATATCCTTGATGTCGTCGAAACGAACGTCCGCTGGAACACACAAAACCTTGTCGTCTCCACCGGCTTCGTCAACCATGTGATACAAGCCAACAGCGCGGCACTCAACAACGCATCCTGGGAACACAGAATTTGGAATCATAACAAGAGCGTCGAGTGGATCGCCATCTTCGCCCAAAGTGCCATCAATATAACCGTAATCATCTGGATAACCCATAGCTGTGAAAAGGGTGCGATCCAAGAATACGCGACCAGTTTCGTGATCCACTTCATACTTGTTCTTAGAACCGCGTGGAATCTCTACCACAACGTTAAAAGTTTCTGCCATATTGGCTCCTTTGATAACTTTAATAACAATTCATATAACTGTTCTATCTCACTTTAGCGCGCACCGACGAACGACAGCAATAGAGCATATAAAACAAAATTTTGTTAACAAATTTCGTTAAATAATAAACGTTTTGTATCACTTACAGAAGTAGCATAAAATCACCTATTTCTAGCACATCCTAGGCATAGCAACAAGACACGCTTTAAGCTATAAAAGTGTCTTAATACACAGTTACTATTGCTACGTTTTACACACGATATGTTGCATACATACCAGTATGGTTACCGAAGCGTAGGCAAGATGACAAAAAAGAGATGCGTGAACACTTCCACTGCTTCACAAGCAGATCAATCCTTCAAAATAAAGAAGGTTCCTGCAGAAAAAAATGCTAGTAAAACGACCTCAACTAATCTTTCAGCAAATGCAAATAATACCGTAGAAAAAACTGTTAATAGCGCAAAAGCTGAAAATAAACAATCATCTACTTTACCTACAAATACTGTTTCGAAGCGAAATAAAGCAATAGACGGTTTAAGAGCTCTAGCAATTATTGGTATTGTATGCTTTCATATGCGTCCAAGCCTTCTTATGGGAGGATTCCTTGGAGTAACACTGTTTTTGGTATTGGCAGGATATTTTTGCACGAGATCAGTTCTGCGCTATTTAAATGCAGATGAAAACGCAAAAAATGCAAAAAATATCGAAGATAATAATAAAAATACTCAAGGAATCAGGCATTACTGGGAGTATTTACTAAAGCGCGTAAAAAGAATTTGGCCGTCAACACTTGGAATTATCGCTATAACAGCACCAATTATGTGGCTTTTTTCGCCAAGTCTACTACCAAAATTACAAGCGGATGCTCTTTCAGGCTCCGGATTCTTTAGCAACATAATGTATGTTGCTCGTAAGCTTTCATATTTTGAACAGTCCGGATTACCTTCTCCTATCAAACATCTTTGGTATCTCGGACTTTTAATGCAGGCTTTTGTTATATGGCCTATTATCCTTGCTGCACTTATTAAATTCGTGCGTAGCAAGCTAATACGCATGTATATCACAGCAGGCTTAATCATACTTTCTTCTATTCTTACTTTTACTTTTGCCTACTTATTTAACAATTACACAACTCCAGCTCGCGTCTACTATTCTCTAGATACGAGAGCATCAGAATTCTTAATGGGTGCAATGCTAGCAATGTACGGTGCTTGGTTTGCAAAACATTCATTCCACGCGTGGCTTATTCATGCATTACATTTGCTAATGGGCAAAAAGAACATATCGGTCAGCTTAGCTTCATCAGTTAAGTTAGATAGTAATGCAGATAGTAGTGTAGATAATTCAGCACTAACGAAAAAATCAGATAAAGCCTACGCAAATAACGAAAAAGTATTTGCTGAAGATGGAATACCTGCTGACTTGCGCGAAGGATTACAAATTGATTTATCAGATAATAGCGTAGCTCCAGATATACAAGAACTTCCAAATAACGCATTCAATAAGCCAAAAACTGTTTTTTATAATCCACTTCATGCATGGCAGAGATCTTGCATTGGACTGTTGGCAACAATTGTGTTGTGCTACTGCTTTGTGTATGCAGAAGGCACATCTTCAGTATTTGTTTTTGGCGGATACACAATAACAGCAGCCGCTTGCACACTAATACTGTGGTCGTGCACGCAAACTGATAATATTTGCTCGAGAATATTTGCATGGGCTCCGCTCGCTTATATCGGCAGACGCTCTTTTGCAATTTATTTAGTTCACTTCCCTGTTCTTGAATTATTCAACCCAGCAAATAGAACAACTGCTGTATCTACAGGAGAGCAAGTCTTGCAAGCACTAGTAATAGTTGTACTTGCAGAATGCTTGTATCAATTATTTGAAAAGCCAATACAAGATCAACAATTATTTAAGCTTATTCGCTCTGTCTCACTAACTTTGTGCTGCATAATTATTGTGTCGTTAATTATCTTGCCAGTAAATTGGCAGGATATAGCTAAGCATAGGTCAATGCAGCTTCGCCCAGAATTGACAGCACAAGTAGAGCAATCTTCATCGTCAAATAAAAAACCTACTGCTTTTGACAAAACTAATTCTAAGCAAGAAACAAAAGAAAAAGCAGTTCCAAAAGGTGTGCAAAAGAATGTAGTAAAACAGTCTCTTCCACCTACACCATCGAAGTATCGCATTCTCTTCCCTATTGCAGAAAAAGTTCCACGAAATCTTGTTACTACTCATACGCGGATCGACAAACGACGCAATACTTGTTCCGTAAACTTAACTATGGTTGGAGATTCTATTACTGAAGGCGCTAAACCATATTTGATGCAAGTTATGCCTAACGCTTATATAGATGGAAAAGTGAGTAGACAAATTTTCCACGGAGCTGATGAATACGAGAAAGATATTTCGGTAAAACACGCTGGAGATGTGGTGATTTTCGCTCTTGGAACCAACGGTCCTCCTCATGACGATAGCGTGCTTCAACACATGGTTGATGTCGCAAAAGGTAGACCTGTTTATTTCGTTACCACACGAGTTCCGCAACCTTGGCAGGATGCAACGAACGATAGCTTACGCAAGTTCGCAGCAACTCATCATAATGTTGGCATTATAGACTGGCATGGTTTGAGTAATGGTCACTCGGAATATTTGACTGACGATGGAGTTCACTTAACTCCAATCGGCGGTCCACAATACGCGAAGATGATTCGTTTAGCTGTATGCGGCGGCTGAAAATTAGAGTTATAACGCGCTAAAACTTTTTAATACTGTTATTAAGCATAATAAATTGCGTTTTGCGTGGTGAAAATAGCTACGAAATATTACGATAGTATCTATGACTGAGTTGAGGACACTACGTGATTCGCAAGACGCTAGGGAAAGCGTATCTACTTGGACGAATCCTTTGCGCGATCCGCGTGATTTGCGTTTAGCTCGCATTGCGGGTCCGTGCAGCCTAGTAATTTTTGGCATTACTGGCGATTTAGCACGCAAAAAACTTATGCCAGCAGTATATGATTTAGCTAATCGCGGACTTTTGCCTCCAGGATTTGGTTTAACTGGTTTTGCGAGACGCGATTGGACGGATGAACATTTCGTAAACTTTGTGCGCGAAAATATTGAGCAGCATTGCAGAACGCCATTTCGTGAGTCAACTTGGATTAATCTCGCTAAAGGCATACGTTTCGTACGCGGCACCTTTGATGATGCGTCCGCATTTGAGCGTTTAAGCAAAACAGTGAACGAACTTGATCGAGACAGAGGTACTCGCGGAAATCACGCTTTTTACATGTCTATTCCGCCTTCCAGCTTCCCAGTTGTTGCCCAACAGCTTGCAGCATCAGGTCTTTCGCACTCTTCTGAGCATGCTTGGCGACGCGTAATTATTGAAAAACCTTTTGGCCACGATTTAGCGAGCGCACGAGAATTGGATCGCGTCGTTTCTGAAGTTTTTGATCCTAATTCTGTATTCCGAATTGACCATTATTTAGGCAAGGAAACTGTGCAAAACTTGCTGGCTTTCCGCTTTGCTAACGCAATGTATGAGCCGATCTGGAACGCAAATTACGTCGATCACGTGCAAATTACGATGGCTGAAGATATTGGCATTGGCGGAAGAGCCGGATACTACGACGGAATCGGTGCTGCTCGTGACGTGATTCAGAACCATTTGCTTCAACTTATGGCTCTTACTGCTATGGAAGAGCCTGTAAGCTTCCGCGCTAGCGATTTGACTGCTGAAAAAACAAAAGTATTATCTGCAATCCGACTACCTCAAGACTTGGCTGCCAACACTGCTCGAGGACAGTATGCAGCAGGATGGCAGGGCTCTTACAAAGCTGTTGGATACTTGGAAGAACAAGGCATTGATCCTCAAAGCACTACTGAAACGTACGCTGCAGTGCGACTTGACGTTGATACTCGCCGTTGGGCTGGAGTTCCGTTCTACTTGCGAACCGGAAAACGTTTAGGCAAGCGCGTTACGGAAATTGCTGTTATTTTTAAGCGCGCTCCGCATTTGCCGTTTGAGTCTACTGCTGTGCGCGAACTTGGCAGTAACGCTATTGTGATTCGAGTTCAGCCGGATGAGGGCGTTACTATGCGTTTCGGCGCAAAAGTTCCTGGCGGCACAGCTATGGAAGTTCGAGACGTTTCTATGGACTTTAGTTACGGACGCTCTTTTACTGAAAGTTCCCCTGAAGCTTACGAGCGATTAATTCTTGACGTACTTCTTGGCGAACCACCGCTATTCCCAACTACGCAAGAAGTAGATTTAAGTTGGAAAATTCTTGACCCTATTGAGGAATTCTGGAGTTCGCTTGGCACACAACCGCAACCGTATCGCGCTGGAACGTGGGGTCCAGCAGAAGCTGATGCTATGCTTGCTCGAGATAATCGCCATTGGAGATTGCCATGATTATCAACCTTCCTGATACCAATACAAGCAAAATTGCAGCAAAAATCGACGAATTGCACGAAGAGCGCGGCGAATCCGCTACTGGTCGAGTGCTCACTTTGCTTATTGATACAACTCTTAAAGAATTAGAGCATGCACTTGATGCAGCAAACGCAGCTAGTCGCGAGCATCCTTGCCGAGTTATTGCAATGGTTCGAGATTGGTCTAGCGAACACGCTGCTGAGCGCGGTGAAGTTGTGCCAAATCTTGATGCTCAAGTGCGTTTTGGCGCAGATGCTGGAGCTGGTGAAATTATTATTTTGTATCCGCACAACGGTTTAGTTCGTCATCCGGATACGCTTGTTATTCCACTACTCGTGCCAGATGCGCCGATTGTTGCATGGTGGCCAACAAACGCTCCTGAAGATCCTGCTCACGATTTGCTTGGAGCTATGGCAAGTAGCAGAATTACTGACGCACAGCGAGCAGACGATACTCTTAAAACTGTGCAAAACTTGCGCAAAAACTGGTCTCCGCAAGATGCAGATTTGTCTTGGACGCGTTTAACTCCTTGGCGCGCGTTACTTGCTTCTATGCTCGATCAACCTCCACATTTGCCTATTCTTAGCGCGAAGATTGTGGGTCCTACTCATTACGTATCTTTGCACTTACTGGCAGCTTGGCTTAAGAGTAGCTTGCATGTTCCTGTAGAAATAGTTGAAAATCCTGAAGCTCAAGCTATTACTTCCGTAACTTTAGAACGCGAGGATGGCACATTGTCACTCACTCGCCCTGCTGGCGGAGATCAAGCTTTGATTAGTCTGCCTGGACAGGCTGCACAACCTATTGCGCTTCCTATTCGCACTCTGGATGATTGCTTAAGCGAAGAATTGCGACGCATTGATCCTGACGAAATTTACGCGCAGTTGGTGCGAGATAATCCTGCAGAAAATGCGTGAATCATTACGTGAAACAATTCGTGAAACATTTTCAATGGCATAAAAGGAACAACTATGACAAATAATGAAGTTACTTTTGCGCATAACGCAAGTATTTACGGATACGATAATCGCGATGTGCTTGCAGCTGTTGCAGCCCAACGCTTGGTGACTCTTATTATGGAATCACAGAATGATGTGCAAAATCTCAATAAACCATTCCATTTACTTCTTACTGGTGGCACAGATTCAATACGCATGTTCCAAATGCTTGCTAGCAATCCACTTTTACCAGCAATTAATTGGAATTTAGTGCATATTTGGTGGGCAGATGAGCGTTTCGTAGCTTATGATAGCGAGGATCGCAATGCACGCAAGGCTCGCGAAATGTTTCTTAACTTACTTACTTCTAACAAAGCTTTGGCAGAATCTCATATTCACGAAATGCCTGCAGATGAGCGTAATGCGGAGGAAATTGCAGCAGCCAGCGACGCTGAAAATGACGCTATTTTAGATGCTGCAGCGCGCGACTATGAGGAAGAAATTGTGAGCATACTTGGCAAAGAGCCAGTGTTTGATTTAGCAATTCTCGGTATGGGGCCGGATGCGCATATGGCTTCACTTTTCCCAGGATTACCGCAGGTTAATAATCGCGATCGCATTGTTGTTGGAGTAAATCACTCCCCTAAGTTGCCGCCTATGCGCTTAACTCTTACTGTTCCTGTATTAGCTCACAGTCACTGCACTTGGTTTTTGACTGCCGGAGCAGAAAAGGGCGCTGCTTTAATGAATTCACTTTCGGGAGCTAATAATCCTGAATATCCTGCGTCTTTTGCAAACGGAACAGACGAAATCTCTTGGCTAACCACCGCAGAAACTTTGCAAGCTGCTATTGAATAACTGCATAGTTTTCTAGCAATATGCATAATATTCAGCAAGTCAAAGATTAAATGCGCTACACAAATTGGCGCAAATGCGAAAATAGCGTGTTCAAAACATGGCGCATTTGGGAAAATCGACCCCTAAAAACATGGCGCATTTGGGAAAATCTGCTTGACAAAATATGTCGCATTTGGGAAAATCTTTATAAAACCGTTGAAATTACAAGGAAAACCGCACTCGGCAACACTTGAACAAATCAAGCGCAAATTTGTAATAAAAGAAAGAGCACAAAAATCGCATGTTTGATAGAAAAATATACAAAGAAATGCTGAAATGGAAGCATGAATATGCGCCAAATTATGCGCTTTTTCTTAAAGGAGCAAGACGAGTTGGCAAAACAACATTAGCTGAAAAACTTGGCAAAGAAGAGTATAAGTCTTATATTCTTATTCGTTTCGATCAAACCGAAGAAGACATTAAGCAACTTTTTATAAACAGTCTAAGAGATTTAGATACTCTATTTAACACAATACAGTTAGCTTATAATACCAGACTTTATAAGCGAGAATCTCTTATAATACTTGACGAAATACAACTATTTCCGCAAGCTCGGCAAGCAATAAAAACTCTGCTTGAAGACGCTCGCTATGATTACATTGAAACAGGCTCACTTGCTTCTATTACAAAGAAAAGCAAGGATATTCTCATACCCTCAGAAGAGTACACGCTAGAAGTACTTCCACTTGACTATGAAGAGTATTTATTAGCGAACAATAACAACATGATTTTCCCTACTATTAAAGATCACTTTGAATCACTTAAACCTATGGGCAGTATGCACCAGAGCATAATGAAGTCTTTTAGAGAGTACATGTTGGTTGGAGGAATGCCACAAGCTGTTCAAGCATATGTTGATACAAAAGATTTTGCGAAGGTTGACTTTGCTAAACAACAAATAATCAATCTTTATAAGCAAGATATGCAAGACCAGGAAGAAGAAAACCCTAGTTACGTAACTAATTTTTTCGATAGAATTCCAGCAGAGCTTTCCAAACATGACAAACGTTACATGCTATCTCACGTAGATTCCAACGCGCGCATTAAAGAGTATAGGGATCCAATACGCTGGCTTGAAGAAGCGATGATAGTAAACATTGCAAACAGCGTTGAAGATCCGAGTGTAGCTTTGAATCTATCTACTATCAATCCTTCTTTCAAATGCTACATGATGGATACAGGACTCTTAACTTCGTTAGCATACAAAGATAAGCCTTACCTAGAAAACGAACTTTATAAGGCAATTCTGCTAGACAAATTACACATTAATGAAGGAATGATAATAGAAAATATTGTCTCACAGTGCCTAAAAGCAAATGGACACAACGCGTATTTTTACAAAAAAACAAATACCAATACCAAAAAGACAGTAATGGAAATAGATTTTCTCTTAAGAAAAAATAACAAGATTATTCCGATAGAAGTAAAATCTGGCAGCAGTAAAAATGTAAAGTCAATTACAAACTTTATGGAAGCTTTTAGTAAAACCAGCAGCGAAGGAATCGTGCTTCACCACGGAGAAATTAAGCGCGAAGGCAAACTGCTTTACCTACCGTACTACATGGCTTCTGTATTGTAAAAAGAAAGCGTCGCATGCAGAATAACAACGCATGTGACGCTTTTTACATAATTGACATTTTAAATTTTATATATACACTTTTACATGCACTAATCTTGCTTTACTTCTGGGCGATTAGGATCTGCCCACAAAGTGTGGAATACGCCTGGCTCGTCAATACGACCGTAAGTATGAGCACCGAAGAAATCACGCTGAGCCTGAATAAGCGAAGCCGGCAAACGCTTAGAACGCAAACCATCGTAGTATGCAAGCAAGCTAGAGAATGCTGGCACAGGCACACCATGCTCCACCGCACGCGCAATAACCCTACGCCAAGCAGCTTGAGACTTTTCAATTGCAGCCTTAAAGTACGGTGCAAAAAGCAAAGAAACGCTTGCTTCACCGGACTCAAAAGCCTCGGAAACGCGGTTCAAGAACTGAGCGCGAATAATGCAGCCGCCTCGCCAAATACGAGCAACTGCAGCCTGGTCAATCTTCCAATCATGCTCAATTGCAGCAGCCGCAATCTCATCGAAGCCCTGAGCATAAGAAACAATCTTAGAAGCGTACAAAGCTTGGCGAATATCCTCAATAAACGCCTTACGCTCAGCATCGTTCAAATCAAAATGCACATCCGGACCAGTCAAACCTTGACTTTCGGCAGCTTCTCGCAAAGCAACCTGACTGGAAAGTCCGCGAGCAAACACGGCTTCAGCGATACCCGTAACTGGTATGCCAAGCGAAAGCGCAGATTGTACAGTCCAAGTACCAGTGCCCTTCATGCCAGCATGATCCACCATCATCTCAACCAAAGGCTTACCAGTCTTAGCATCCTTCTGGCGAAGCACATCCGCAGTAATCTCAATCAAATAAGAATCAAGCTCGCCCTTATTCCACTCGCTAAACACATCCGCGATTTCGTCGGACTTCATGCCCAAACCGCGAAGCATTAAATCGTAGCTTTCGGCAATAAGCTGCATATCCGAGTACTCGATGCCATTGTGAACCATCTTCACAAAATGACCAGCACCATCGGTACCAATATGCGTTACGCAAGGCTCACCTTCAGCAACAGCAGCAATAGACTTCAAAATAGGACCAAGAGTCTTCCAAGATTCCTCAGTGCCACCAGGCATCATCGAAGGACCACGCAAAGCACCTTCTTCGCCACCAGAAACACCGCAACCAACGTAATGAAGACCACGCGCGCGAATGTCACGCTCTCTGCGAATCGTATCTTCAAAATAAGAGTTTCCGCCGTCGACGATAATATCTCCAGGCTCCATAGCATTTGCAAGTTCTTCAATCACAGCATCCGTAGGAGCACCAGCTTTTACCATAATTATTGCGGTGCGCGGACGCTTTAGAGAAGCCACAAATTCTTCAACAGTTTTTGAAGGCACAAAAGCACCTTCACTGCCATGCTCATTCATTAAAGTTTCAGTGCGCGAATAATGACGATTATAAACAGCTACTGTATTTCCATGATGCGCAAGATTACGCGCTAAATTCGAACCCATGGCAGCCAAACCAACAACACCAATATTTGCCTGAGCTTGAGTCATAATGACACCTCTTATCTTGTACTTGTTTTGTTATTTGCACGCATGCTTTGCGCACCCAAGCAATCTGCATTATCTACAAAATGCACAACTTTTTATTTTGCGTTACGCCCCTTCAAGAAACGCACTTAATAATTTTATAGGCGGATATGCACAAGGCTTAACAATATGCAAGTTAAGTAGTTCCAAATATAAATTCTGTGAAATAGATTACATTTTTAATCGTTAAAACTAAGCTCATATTCACTTCATAAAACACGACACGCTTACAAACACGCTATTTTTAGCTATTTTAAATAATAACTATATATAGTGTTTACACAGTCGACACACCACTATAAATAGTGCTTATTCAGAGTAAGCTAACTACTTGGCTTTTGTCGATACAACACGGAATTGCAAAATTCCCCCATCACCAGAGGAGATTGAAATGACTATCACAGTGTTTACTAAACCTCATTGCCCACAGTGTGATGCAACTAAGCGACAGTTCACAAAACTTGGCGTGAACTTTGAAACAGTAGACTTGTCAAAAAGCCCTGAATCACTCGAACAGTTAAGAAATGCCGGATACCGTCAAGCTCCAGTAGTCATTGCTCCCGACGCATCCTGGAGTGGGTACCGTCCAGATCTAATTGCGCAAATTGCGGATAAACTCGGAACTTCCGCAGAGGCAGCAAAAGAAGCATAAGAAATGTGTGAGCAAGAAAATATAACACAACAAAGCGAGCCTGAATCGCGCGCACAAGGCGAATCAATCGGAGCTGTAGTCTACTTTTCCTCAGTTTCCGAAAACACGTTAAGATTTGTGCAAAATTGCGATTTTCCAAGCAATAACGTAAACGTGTACCGCATACCACTTCGCCCTAAAGAGCCGGAATTAAACGTGCGCGAACCGTACGTTTTGATTGTTCCAACTTACGGCGGTGGAAATATTGCGAAAGCAATACCAATGCAAGTTCGCAAATTCTTAAATAATCGCGAAAATCGTTCGTTTATTCGCGGGGTAATTTCTTCCGGAAATACAAATTTTGGAGAAGCATATTGCGCTGCAGGCGGTCAAATTGCAGGAAAGTGCAAAATCCCAAATATGTACTCGTTTGAACTCACAGGAACTGCAGAAGATATAGAAAAAGTAGCGCATGGGATACCGAGATTTTTAAAACAACTCAAAGAAACAGAACAAACGAAATAAACGAAATAAGTAAAAGAAACAAAACAAACAGCGTTTGAAAAACAAAAATAACGCATGAAGAAAGGAACAAACCCCATGAATAGCACAGATCCGATGAGCGAATCTACTTCGCTTAATCTTGATCACACTGATTCTGCAAGCACAACTGCCAGCACAACAGCAGAGCGCATTCGCAATAGCCGCGACTACCACGTTCTTAACGCTATGCTCGGTCTTTTTGACCCAGAAAAAGGCATTCAGTTTGATAAAGATCAGGAAGCAGAAAAGCTTTACGTTTCGGATTACGTGCAAGAACACAGCATGAAGTTTGCTTCAACTCGCGAACGCTTGAACTATTTGATTGACAACTATTACTACAACGGCAACGTGTTCAACAAATACAGCGATGAGTTTCTCGATAAATTCTACGAGCATGCAGAAGCCGCTCACCACACTTTTGGCACATTCTTAGGTGCTTTTAAGTTCTACACTTCTTACGCTTTAAAGACTTTCGACGGCAAACAGTATTTGGAAAACTTCGCTCAACGCGCAGCTGCAGTCGCTTTGGAACTCGCAGACGGCGACGAAAAAGCAGCGCTCAACTATTTGGACGAAATGCTTGCAGGTCGCTTCCAGCCAGCCACTCCAACGTTCTTGAATCTTGGTAAAGCTCAGCGCGGAGAGGCTGTGAGCTGCTTCCTCGTGCGTTTGGAAGATAATATGGAGTCTATTGCGCGCGGAATTAATTCTGCTTTGCAACTTTCTAAACGAGGCGGCGGCGTGGCTCTTTTGCTTACGAATTTGCGCGAGCTTGGCGCTCCTATTAAGCGCATCGAAAATCAGTCGAGTGGCGTTGTACCTGTTATGAAGCTTTTGGAAGATTCATTCTCTTACGCTAATCAGCTTGGCGCTCGTCAGGGCGCTGGTGCTGTGTATATTAGCGCTCACCACCCAGATATTATGCGTTTCCTCGACACTAAGCGCGAGAACGCGGACGAGAAGATTCGTATTAAGTCGCTTTCTTTAGGCGTTGTTATTCCAGATATTACTTTTGAGCTTGCTAAGCGCAAAGAAAAGATGGCTTTGTTTAGCCCTTACGATGTTGAGCGCGAATATGGCAAGCCTTTTGCAGACATTTCTGTTACTGAACATTACGACGAGATGGTTGCAAATCCTCGCATTCACAAGAAGTACATCGACGCTCGCGAATTCTTTATGACACTTGCGGAAATTCAGTTTGAGTCTGGCTACCCTTACATTTTGTTTGAGGATACTGTGAATCGCACAAATCCTATTAAGGGTCGCATTACTATGAGCAACTTGTGCTCCGAGATTTTGCAAACTCAGGAAGCAAGCACTTATAACGCTGACTTATCTTATAGTCACGTTGGCCGCGACATTTCTTGCAATCTCGGCTCTCTTAATATTGCTAAGGCAATGGATGGTGACTTGGGTGCAAGCGTTGATTTGGCGGTACGTGCGCTCACTTCTGTTTCTGAGCATACTTCGATTGATTCTGTACCTTCGATTCGTCGCGGAAACGCAGAAGGTCACGCTATTGGCTTGGGTCAAATGAATTTGCACGGTTTCCTTGCTCGCGAGCACATGCAGTACGGAAGCGAGGAAGCTCTTGACTTTACAGACATGTACTTTATGACTGTTGCTTACCACGCTTATAAGGCTTCTCACGCTTTGGCTGTAGAGCGCGGACACGCTTTTGCAAGCCTTAAAACGAGTGCCTACGCTAAGCCTGCAGGAAAAGGCAACTATTTCGATAAATACACTGATGGAAGTCGTTCTCTTGAGCCTCGCACTCAAGCGGTTCGCGATTTGTTTGCTCGTTTCAATGTTGCGATTCCAAGTGTTTCAGACTGGGAGCAACTGCGCGACGAGATTTTGCGCGACGGCATTTACAACGAGTATTTGCAGGCTGTTCCTCCAACTGGCTCAATCTCTTACATCAACCATTCCACGAGTTCAATCCACCCAATTGCTTCTCGCATTGAGATTCGTAAAGAGGGCAAAGTTGGTCGCGTCTACTACCCTGCAGCATACATGACGAACGACAATATGCAGTACTTTAAGGATGCTTACGAGATTGGCTGGAAGGCAATTATTGATACTTACGCTGAAGCAACTCAGCATGTGGATCAGGGATTGTCGCTTACTTTGTTCTTCCCAGACACTACGACTACTCGCGATTTGAACAAGGCTCAGATTTACGCATGGCGCAAGGGCATTAAGACTCTTTACTACATTCGTATTCGCCAGAAAGCTTTGGAAGGTACGGAAATCGAAGGTTGCGTAAGCTGCACGCTGTAAGTCGTAACGCTGTGAATTTTTCGCACGCCAAATCAAAAACTTAAAAATTTTATAAAACGTAAACACAGAATCAGGAGTAATAATGACAGAACTCAGCCCAACCGAGCTTAGAAGTAGCCTCGATAAGCCTTTCGGCACAAATCGCGTAATCGCAGATGACGCTATGATGGCAGCTTCTATCACACCATCTCAGTACCGCTACCATCACGGATCGCGCGTACGCCCAGTTAATTGGAATAATATTGTTGACGACAAGGATTTGGACGTTTGGAATCGCCTTATTGCTAACTTCTGGCTTCCAGAAAAGGTTCCGCTGAGCAACGATATTCCTTCTTGGCGTTCCCTCACCGATCTTGAGCGCAAGACCACTACTCGCGTTTTTACAGGCTTGACTTTACTCGATACCAGCCAGGCAACTATTGGCGAGCTTTGCCAAATTGAGCACGCTCGCACGGAGCACGAGCAGGCTATTTACACGAATATTGCTTTTATGCAGTCGATTCACGCTCGCTCCTACTCCTCTATTTTCTCTACTCTTTGCTCTAGCGAAGAGATTGACGAAGCTTATCGTTGGGCTGTTGGCAACGACGTTTTGCAGCAGCGTGTTACCACAGTGCTTTGCGAGTATGAGAGCGAAGATCCGCTTAAGCGCAAGATTGCTGCAACTATGCTTTCTTCGTTGCTTCTTTACGCGGGATTCTACCTTCCGCTTTATTTTGCTTCTCGCGGTAAGATGATGAACACTGCAGATATGATTCGTTTGATTTTGCGCGATAAAGCGATTCACGGCTACTATTCTGGCTACAAGTTCCAGCGCGGTTTGGAGCTTAGAAGCGAGAACGATAAGAAGAATCTTGAAAAGTTCACTATGAACTTGCTCGACACTTTGTATGATCTGGAAGTTGAGTATTCTGGTCAGATTTATGAAGGATTTGACTTCCATGATGACGTTTTTGACTTCGTGCGCTACAACGCTAACAAGGCTTTGATGAATCTTGGTTACCCTGCCAAGTACAGCGAAGAAGAAACTCACGTAAGCCCAGAAATTCTCGCTGCTCTTTCTCCTGCAGCCGACGAAAATCACGACTTCTTCTCCGGCTCTGGTTCCAGCTACATTATGGGCAAGTCAGTTGAAACCGACGACGATGATTGGGATTTCTAATCAAATAGTTGATTTACTAACTGATTTGCTGAATAACTGAATAACTAACTGATTGGTTAACTAATTACTGTCTCTTATACACATCTGACGCTGCCGA
>NZ_LWSR01000059.1:0-8021 GCF_001660745.1 Gardnerella sp. 26-12 | reverse complement strand
AGATGTGTATAAGAGACAGCTAACACCGTAACAATACAGTGCAAGCGTGATTTTAAAGTTTGAAAATTTCAGTTTTGATTCAATGCAGCCAAACGACGAGCGTTAGCAACAGCGTACAAACTGATGCCTGCTGCAACAGAAGCGTTAAGAGATTCAACCGCGCTAGAAATTGGGATTCCAGCAATAGCATCGCACGCTTCTCTCGTAAGGCGACTCATGCCCTTACCTTCAGAGCCGAGCACAACAACTAACGGATCAGTTTCAAAGCCAGTTTCTCCAACAAGCTTATCGCCGCCGCCATCAAGACCAATTGCATACCATCCGCGCTCTCGCAAACCTTGAATTGCCTTATTTAAATTAACAACTCTAGCAACTGGCAAATGAGCTGCAGCACCAGCAGAAACCTTCCAAGCAGCAGCAGTTACGGAAGCACTTCTGCGCTCAGGCAAAATCACACCATTAGCACCGAAAGCTGCTGCAGAACGAATAACAGCACCCAAATTTTGAGGATCCGTAACGCCATCCAAAGCAATAAACAATGGTCGAGCATTAATGCGAGCAGAATCTGAATCAGCAGCTTCCATTGCGCGCGCCTTCTTTTCCGCTCGTTCAACCAATTCTTGCAAAGAGTGATACTGGTAAGGCTGAACTTTCAAAATAATGCCCTGATGATTCGTACTATGCGCAATACGATCCATTTCAAGGCGATCCGCTTCAAGCAAACGCAAACCCTGCATGCCTGCTAACTTCACGATTTCGCGCGTGCGATCGTCATGCTCAATGCGATTAGCCACATACAATTGAGTGCTTGGAACTCCAACTCTTAACGCCTCTAAAGCAGCATTGCGACCAATTACCAACTCATCTGAATCGCTACCAAGCTTATCCACTCTGCGGCGCGCAGCCAAACGCGGATCTGCAAATGTGCGCTTAATAGCAGCTTTCTTAGCAAAATAAGCTTTGTGATACACGCGATCTTCAGCCTTCGGAGTAGGACCTTTTCCGCGCAAAGCATTGCGATGTTTTCCACCCGACCCCTTGGTCGGCCCTTTTTTCGTAGTCATACTCCTATTCTCACATGCCCCCAAGGCATTGTTTAATAGCTTTCTGAAGCTGGCAAAGTCTGCTGATTCTAAGCTCGGCGCGTTGTATGGCATAATAGAACGGTACTTAATTGTTGCAAACTATTGCAATATTCCACAACCGCGCAATAGTTACAATACGAAGCGCTAAAAATAGCGTTAGCATTGCGATTATTGACTACTCCGCGGCACTCCCAAGGGGGAAGATATGGTTGATCACGCTCTTGATCAATCCAATAAAACAGCTGACTCTTCAGCTAATAGCAAAGATCCATCATTGTGCGATGTTCAGCAAGTAGCTAAATCACTTAACGTAGATATTACATGCGGTTTAAGCTCTGAGGAAGCTGCAAAAAGACTTAATCAATTCGGCCCAAATGCACTTGCTGCTGCTCCTAAAATTCCAGCATGGAAACGGTTCCTTGATCAATTTAAAGATCCGCTCGTTTACTTGCTTATTGCAGCAACTATTATTTCTGCAATTGCGTGGTTTGTTGAGCGCGCACAACATAAAGGAAACAGCGGTGGAGAGATTCTGCCGTTTGATTCAATCGTAATTATCATTATTTTGATTGCAAACGCAGTGCTTGGCTACATTCAAGAGTCGCGAGCAGAAGAAGCAGTCGAAGCTTTAGCTAGAATGAGTGCTCCGCAAACTTCAGTTTTGCGCGATGGTAGCGTGGTGCGCATTAATACTGCAGAAGTTGTGCCAGGCGATATCTTAGTGCTTGGCGAAGGAGATGCCGTGTCTGCAGACGGTCGACTTATAGCAGCGGCTTCATTACGCGTAGCTGAGGCAAGTCTTACAGGCGAATCTGTTGCAGTAAGCAAACGTCCGAATACGCTTTCGTCTGCAAAAGCTTTAGGCGATCGCACAAATATGGTTTTCAACGGAACTGCTGTTACGCAAGGAACCGGTCGCGCTGTAGTCACCTCTACAGGTATGCGCACACAAGTTGGCAAAATCGCGGATATGCTTTCAAAATCAGATGACGAAGCAACACCTCTCGAGAAAGAAATGGTACACGTTTCTAAAGTTCTTGGAATTGCGGTGTGCATTATTGCAGCTGTTGTTCTTGCTTCCATGTGGCTGATTGAAGGCTTCCACAGTATTCAAGATATTATTGATTCTCTGCTGCTTTCTGTTTCCCTAGCTGTTGCTGCTGTTCCAGAAGGTTTAGCTGCGATTTTGACAGTAGTTCTTGCGCTTGGCGTGCAACGAATGGTGAAGCATCATGCTGTTGTAAAAAAGCTTTCATCCGTGGAAACACTTGGTTCTGCTTCTGTTATTTGCTCCGATAAAACAGGCACCTTAACTCGAAACGAGATGACTGTTGAACGCGTAGTAACACCTAGCGGCGAAGTTCAGCTTACAGGAAGCGGCTACAAGCCTGAAGGACGCATGATATTAATTGGTTCTGCGGACGCAGATTTAGCAGTACCGCAAAATCTTGCTACAGAAGTATTAGGCGCGTTAGGCTCCGGATGTTTGGCTAACGACGGCGATTTACATTATGACGAAACTACTAAAAGTTGGCAGCCAGTTGGAGACCCTACAGAAGTTTCGCTAGTAGTAGCAGCTCGTAAAACAAAAGCGGACAAACGTTACGCTCATTTGACTCGAGTTGCGGAAGTACCTTTTACTTCTGAACGCAAACGTATGTCTGTTGTTGTTAAAGATGGTTCGGATTCTGGAAATCTGATTGTTTGCGCTAAGGGCGCTCCGGACGTGTTGCTTTCTTATTGCACGCGTATTGCAGTAGCTGGTGCCGTGCGTCCGCTTACTGACGGCGATCGCGAAGATATTTTAGCAACTGTTGAACGTCTTTCTGGAGAAGCCTACCGCACGCTTGGAATGGCTTATAGGCCGCTTGGAGTCGATAGTCTTTCAAAAGTTGATGGCATGGTTTCTAACGCTGCAGGTCAAATCGCGGACGTTGCGGAACAAAGTGACGTACTAGAATCTGATTTGATTTGGAATGGTATGGTTGGAATTATTGATCCTCCGCGAATTGAAGTTCGAGATAGTGTAGCTCAAGCTCATCGCGCTGGAATCCGTACTGTTATGATTACAGGCGACCATCCTCTTACGGCTACGCGTATTGCTCGAGATCTTGGAATTATTGGAAAAGATGAGCATGCACTTACAGGCGACGAACTTGACGAATTGCTTTCACGCAACGACGATAATATTGCTTTTGATGAAGCTATCAGTAAAACTAGCGTGTACGCGCGAGTAGCCCCTGAGCACAAGTTAGCTATCGTTTCTTCGCTTCAACGTCAAGGAAACATTGTTGCTATGACTGGTGACGGCGTAAACGATGCTCCAGCCGTAAAGTCTGCCGATATTGGCGTTGCTATGGGCATTACTGGTACAGAAGTAACTAAAGAGTCTGCCAAGATGATTTTGGCTGACGATAACTTCTCTACAATTGTTGCAGCAGTGCGCGAAGGTCGCGGAATTTTCGACAATATTCGTAAATTCTTGCGATACTTGCTCAGTTCTAACGTTGGCGAAGTTTGTACTGTTTTCGGCGGCGTTGTTTTCGCTGGCGCACTGGGAATTACACAGCCAAACTCTGTTGGTGTAACTTTGCCTTTGCTTGCAACTCAGCTTTTGTGGATTAACTTGCTTACGGATGCAGCTCCTGCACTCGCGATGGGCGTTGATCCGCAAACTGACGACGTAATGGATCGAAAGCCCCGAAAGCTTACCGATAGCGTTATTGACCGACGAATGTGGGGAGATATTGTATTTATCGGCATAATCATGGCTGCTATTACGTTAATCGGTATGGATATGCATTTGGCAGGCGGATTCTTTACAGACCGTTCTGTTGGAATTATGGATCACGCTGCTCAGCTTACTCACGCTCGCACAATGGGCTTTACAATTCTTGTGTTTGCGCAAATGCTGAATGCGTTAGCATCTCGTTCAGACTCACAAAGCGTATTTGTAGGCTTATTTGCAAATCGTTGGCTTTGGGGTGCTATAGCAGTTTCTGTTGTGCTCCAGTTGGCTGTAATTTACATACCGTTCTTGAATGAGCCATTTGGCACTGTTCCTTTGAGCGTAACGGAATGGTTCGAGTGCCTCGGTCTTTCAATGGTCGTGTTAATTGCTTCCGAATTGCGTAAATGCGTGCTTCGTTTCATTGCAAAACGTAAAGCAGCAAACGCCTTAACTATTGCCGCTTAATAAAATACATTATTAAGCTGTTTTACAAATACGCGGTACAGTACGTAGTTTTCTTACATAACCTACGTTTCTGTGCCGCGTTTTGTGTTTTTATTTTCTATAAAATTTTTTGCTGATTGCTCATGAATATTTATTTGTTTTCAGGAAATAGCTTGCAGAATACTCACAGACCGCGGCACGCGCTACAATTGTGCGTATTGTATTTTTCGCGCAAAATAGCAATAAATATTTCGTGCGAACAATGAAGTTACTGATGTATAAGCTTTATTGCAAGGAGATTTGACGTCATGCTGTTGTCTGATCACGACATTCTCAAAGCTCATGATGAGGGTCATATTGATTTGACCCCATGGACCCCGGAAATGGTACAGCCTGCGTCGATTGACGTGCGCCTCGACCGTTTTTTCCGCTTATTTAACAACCATGCTTACACGTATGTTGATCCTGCAGAAAATCAGGGTGAACTTACAGAACAGTTCGAGGTAGCTCCTGACGAGCCATGGATTCTTCATCCTGGAGAGTTCGCACTCGGCGCTACGTGGGAGTATGTAAAACTTGACGCTACTATTGCTGCACGTTTGGAAGGCAAAAGCTCGCTTGGTCGTCTTGGTATTTTGACACATTCCACAGCTGGCTTCATTGATCCAGGTTTTGAAGGTCATATTACTTTGGAGCTTTCAAACGTTAGCACTTTGCCAGTTAAACTTTGGCCTGGCATGAAGATTGGTCAAATGTGTTTCTTCCAGTTAAGCTCACCATGTGAAAACCCATACGGTTCAGCCGTTAACGGATCGCACTATCAAGGTCAGCGCGGTCCAACTCCGTCACGTTCGTATGAGCATTTCTATCGCGCTGATTTAAGCGAATAATATTTTTAGAAAAATGATTCCGTTTTTAGAAAAGTAATTCCTAAAATAGCAAGATTTAGAAGAAAAGTAGATAATTCTCAGGTAATTATCAGTTAGCGTTACTGTTCTGCTCAGAATAGTGTGATTANTRTNMTMTTRTMSACAWMWAGACAGGTGCAGAGCACCTAAAACTTATTCTTTTCTTCTCTCCTTTATTTCCCCGGCGCATAGACGCCGGGGTTAAATTTTTTCTGCACGAAACGCCGAATTAACACTAAAAGGTTGACATTGTCACAGCTAAGGCTAAACTTGTGCAACAAGATTGGAGGTTGATGAACATGAATACTCGTTTCTGGCGCAGCTGGCGTAGTTAAAAGCGAGTTCACATATCGGTGTGGGCTTGCTGATTTTAAACAATCAACGGGGCTATGCCGGATTCATCATCAACATTATTTGAGCTGAATGGCATATAAGCTGCCATCCAGCTTTTTTGTTATCTGAGCACACGCCCTTCAAATTTACAAAATAATCGACATAAAAATAATAAAGAACAAACTTAATGCCGATTTCCTCGGCACGCACAAGAAGGGCAAAATTATGGTAAACGCAGTTGAACAAAATATGTATTACGGTGAATTTGGCGGACAGTACGTACCAGATATGATTCGTCCAGCACTCGACGCAGTAGCAGCAGCTTACTTACAATACAAAGACGATTCAGAGTTCCGCAATGAATTAGCTGGATTATTAAAAGATTACGACGGTCGCGAAACACCTTTATACTATGCTGAATCTTTCACAAAATATTTAGGCGGCGCAAAAGTATATTTAAAGCGCGAAGATTTAAACCATCTCGGCGCTCACAAAATGAATAATGTTCTCGGACAAATTTTACTCGCTCAGCGCATGGGTAAAAAGCGCATTATCGCTGAAACCGGAGCCGGTCAGCATGGCGTTGCCACTGCTGCTGCAGCAGCACGATTCGGCATGGAATGCGAAATTTTTATGGGCGCACTTGATTGCGAACGCCAAAAACTTAACGTTTTTAGAATGACTTTGCTCGGTGCAAAAGTTCATGCTGTTCAAGAAGGCACAAAAACTTTAAAAGATGCTGTAACTGCAGCATTTATGGATTATGCACAGCACTTGGATGATACCTTCTACATCGTTGGTTCCGCAGTGGGACCTTACCCTTATCCACAAATGGTTCGCGATTTTCAAAGCGTTATTAGCAAAGAGTCGAGAAGGCAAATCCTAGAAAAGGAAGGCAGATTGCCGAATGCTGTAATTGCTTGCATTGGTGGCGGTTCTAATGCAATTGGTTCTTTTGCAGCATATATTGATGATCTGTCTGTACGATTGATTGGTGCTGAAGGCGCAGGTAAAGGCGCTGATACTCCTCAAAATGCTGCTACTATGACGAATGGAAAAGTTGGCATTACGGATGGCATGAAAACTTATGTTCTTATGGATGATGACGGTAACGAGCTTCCAGCCTACTCTATTTCTGCGGGATTGGATTACCCTGGAGTCGGCCCAGAACACTCATATTTAAAGGATTCTGGTCGCGCAGAATACTACGCAATCACTGATGATGAAGCAGTTCAAGCTTTTCGCGCACTTTCTAGAGTTGAAGGAATCATCCCAGCTTTGGAAAGCTCACATGCAATAGCACAAGCTATGAAGATGGTTCCAAAGATGAGTAAGGATGACATTGTTTTAGTAACAGTTTCCGGCCGTGGAGATAAGGATGTGAATCAAGTAGCACGCTATCTTGGAATTGAATTATAAATCATTAATTTAGCAACAAATAAAACACAGCAAATAAAACGAGGCAGATAATTCTCAAAATAAAGTGAGAATAAAAAGTAAGAGAAGAAGAACATGGCACTTCTGTAGCTAACATAGCATACAGAAGTGCCTATTTTTATTTTTAAGCAGAATATCCCACTTATTTTTTATGCAAATCAGAGCATGCTGAACTAATTATTGTGCACAATCCTTCCATAATTTTGTCTACTGGAGAAGCTGCGCGCCAATTCAAATATAACGATCGATAAGGTTTAGGATTCTTAAACTCACGCAACATCAAACCAACTGGTTGCACAATTGGAGGTACAGTTGCAAGACGCGGCAATAATGTCACATCTTTGCTACCTACAACCATATATCGCAAAGTTTCTAACGACGTTGCCCTAAATTCTGATTGTTTCGCCCCCACTTTTTGGCATACATCGAGCATGCTTCTACGCATACAATGCCCATCTTCTAGTAAAAGCACTTTCTGAGTAGACAAATCTGAAAGTTCAATTGGTTTACTCTCGTGTCCTAGCAAAGAATTTGTAGAAGTCGCAAGAAGAAAATCTTCGTCAAAAACATGACACACTTTTATTGAAGGCGCATTCAAACTTTCGCTTAATATAACTGCGTCGACTTGACCACTATCTAGCAAATCAATAAGTTTCGCTGATTTTTCTTCTATAAAACGAATAGTAAGTTTTGGTTTTAAACGCCTGAGTGCAGGCATAATTCTTGGAAGTAAGTATGGTCCTAACGTTGGGAACACACCCAAAACTACTGTAGATGACCATGGATCTTCTGAGCGTCTTGCAGCTTGTCGAATACGTGACATATCTGCCTGAATACGTTTAGCGTAATAAACCACTTCCCTCCCAGCAGGAGTTAAGATTTGTTTCCCGGGAGTGCGCTCAATAAGTTCTACGTCTAAAGTCTCTTCAAGTTTTTTAATTTGCGTTGAAAGAGTAGGCTGAGAGACGCGCATACGAACAGCCGCCTTGGTAAAGCTTCCTTCTTGTGCAAAAGCTATTAGATATTCTAACGCTCTAATATTCATAAGACGCCCCCCATTGTTTATTGCATAATAAATTTTAT
>NZ_LWSR01000058.1:0-8444 GCF_001660745.1 Gardnerella sp. 26-12 | reverse complement strand
CACAAAAATAGGATAAAAATACACAAAAATAGGATAAAAATACGCAAAAAATCAATAACGCTCACGCATCAACACGCATATTAAAGATTTCTGCCAGACCTGCAATATCTGGCTCACCATATTTCGCAACCAATTGCATCCAACGATTAGCATTGTCTTCGCCAAATCGCGCAGCCTTGCGACGATAAGAATCGACTGTCAAAAAACGAGGAGGTATCGATTTGCTGTTATATTTATCCGCAACCATAACAATTTCTTGCTCAACTGTTTGCGGAATATAGTCTTCAGCAGGAAGAGACAAATTTTGCGCAATAACTTGCTCTCGAGTTAAGCCAACTCCAGTATGATTGCGCGCAAATTGCGCAGCATCCTCACTAAAACCATTATCAATTAAATATTTATATCCGCGCAAGCCATGCAAAATATAATTCGGACCATCAAAGCGCAATATACCACCAGCGTTGCTACTGCCATCACTTTCAAGCACAAAATACGTGCCAATATCGTGCAACAATCCACCTATTAAAGCTGCGTATTCATCAATATACTGTTTTGGAGCTAAGCCACCACTAAGCGCAGGTAATATTGCATAACTATCTCCGACAAGCTCCTGAAGGCAATTTTTTGCTATTTCAGCACGCTTACGCAAAGTTTCACTCATTTGAGCAGCACGATTTTCAGCGGACAAAAGCATATTGCAATGATGAGCAATTTGCCAAGCAATTGTTGAGATTACAACACAATGACCGTGAATAAGCTCATAAGCAGCAGAAGATGGTGCAGTTGCACTATGCAATTTCTCTACTTCACCAAAATCAGGTAAATCAGCGAGTTTTATCGAGTTGCAATTAAGTATACTTTCTGCACCATTTTCCATTTTAAGGCTCTTCCTTAAGATTCTTACTTAAGATTATTTTTTGCACTCTTTTCAGTTGCTGCACTCTTTTCAGATTTCACACTATTCGCATCATTGGCACGAGCAGCATCCTCCACAGCCTGCACAACAGCATGCGTTACATTCGCTGCATCGATATTTGCTCCATCTTTATTAGGCTTCTTCACGCTAACTTTTTTTGTCTCTTTAATTGGAACTGGGCTAATTTTCCCAGTATTGGCAAGTTTTTCGTTAGCAAACATCACATTAGCAGCAGCAATATCTCGTGCGTTCATAACAGCAGTCTGCTCCGCATCAGTAGGTCTGATATCTTTCACAACGTGAATATTAGTTTCAAGCGCTGAGGCACCTTGCAAAGATTGAACTGCTCGCTGAGAACAGTCTTCACGCTTCAAACGCGGAGGTCTGCGAGTAGAAATAAACAACGGCTGCACTTCAACAACCGGATTGTAAGGAGCCAAACCAAACCATTTAACAGGCGTACCAGCAACATGTCTAATTGCATATTTCATCTTTAAAGATAACGCTCCACGCACAGAAATATTAGATTCCGGCATCAACGCTTTGTGCAACAGAACATATCGAATTGGTCCAATATCTGGATCTGCATCAACCTTCGGATACACGGATTTTTGCTGAGGAAGTTCGCCCGTGTGCGACAAGTCATGCATAATTTGGTGAAGATACGCTGGTATAGAAGGCGACACTTTAAATCCGAGTTTAATTTTTACGCGGAATAAGTAGTCCGTACCGAAATTCTCTACACAATACTCACGAGTAAACGGAGCGTCATCTGTTTCTACAGAAACAGCCCACCAAGCTCTAGCACGCTTTGGATGGTCGGCAAAAATAGAGAAGAAGATTCCAGTATCGAGACGCTTCATTTCACAATCGGAAGTCAAATACACAATATTGTCAGCGAAATACGGAATACGGAAATCTCCGTGCAACTTATCTAGCACAGGTAGGAAATCTTTCGGTTTCATGTGCAAACGTTGCGAACGCTCAATTTTAGTTCCATCTTTCCAAGTGACCATAATGATCAAAATTGAAACACCGAGCAGCATAGTAAACCAGCCACCATGCATGAATTTCGCCATGGAAGCCACAAAGAACATCATCTCAATCATGAGGAATACGATTGCAAATATGAAGGCACCAAATCGCTTCTTTTGATACCACATGTGCACTGTGAGCAAAATAGTCGTAGCAAGCATAGTGAGAGTTAAAGCTAAACCGTACGCGCCAGAGATATGTTCAGAATCGCGGAATACTGCAAGAACCGTAATAGTGGCAACACACAGCACAACATTCACAACTGGAATATACAGCTGTCCACGAGTTCTAGCAGGATATCGCACTTGCAAATGTGGCATCCAATTTAGGCTTGTTGCCTCAGAAACCATTGTGTATGCGCCT
This sequence comes from Gardnerella sp. 26-12, assembly GCF_001660745.1. Classification (NCBI taxonomy): domain Bacteria; kingdom Bacillati; phylum Actinomycetota; class Actinomycetes; order Bifidobacteriales; family Bifidobacteriaceae; genus Gardnerella; species Gardnerella sp. 26-12. The sequence goes on along the minus strand of NZ_LWSR01000058.1, from coordinate 6,130 downwards.
GTAATCAGCGCTTGAGAAGCAATAATGCCAGCAGTAACCGAAAGAATAACGGCAACATATCGCACATTCGGTTCAAGCATTTGGAAGAACGGGTTCAAACCTTCTATTGACCATAATGCTTTATCGTTTTGATTTTTCAACATCCAAGCGCCTTGCCCAAAGTAATTCAGCAGCAAAGCAACTTTAATAAACGGCCAGGTTGCGTACACATTGCCTCTACCAACATGACCCATATCAGAATATAACGCTTCAGCACCGGTAGTAGAAAGGAAGATCACACCCATAACCGCTAATCCCTGCACATTATGCGTGCTAAACAGGAATTTTATGCCATGAATCGGGTTAAGTGCTTCAAAAATAGTCCAATCTCGGCCAATGTTCATGACACCAACCAGCGCAAGGAAAGCAAACCAAAGCATCACAACAATGCCAAATACTTTGCCAATTCGCTCAGTTCCGCGTTGCTGTACAGAGAAAAGTATGACGATTATAATAACCGTAATCATCATCGACAAATTCTCATTTTCTAAGAATATTGGCTTAAACACTGCAATAGTGCGCAAACCTTCAACTGCTGAAGAGATGGAAACTGCAGGAGTCAACACAGAATCTGCCAAAAACGCGGCTCCACCAATCATTGCCGGTATTGCAAGCCACGCGCCTTTTTTACGTAGAAGCGAATATAAAGCAAAAATGCCGCCTTCGCCTTTGTTGTCTGTTCTCATTGCAACAAATACGTATTTTACGGTTGTAATTAATGTGATTGACCAGAACAGTAGCGAAAGCATTCCGTAGATAGTCGCGCGATTTATGTTTTGTAAGCCGCCTTGACCTGCTAAAAATGTTTGCGCAGTATAAAGCGGAGAAGTACCAATATCGCCATAGACAACGCCAAGAGCAACAATTGCCATTCCCAATGTAAAACGATCGGAACTGGTTTGCAATTTTGCCCACCATCTACCTAACGGACCTCGTACTGCACTAGCAACAAGCTTTTCTGCTTCTTTTACCTCTTGCGCTTGCTGCTGAGCTATTACTTTGCGCTCTTCGCGTGTTGTCGTTTTTTTTGACACCTGAGGAGCCTTAGTAAACGAGGCAGCTCGCAATATAGCATCCTTAGTACCTTTTAAGGATTTAGTGCTTTTCTCGGAATCTTTCGCGCCGTTGCGAGGATCCTTTGTACTATCGTTTGATGGTACAGTAGTGCGTGACTTAGTCATGCTTAATTGTTCCTCCATATATGAGGTTTCTTCTTGATGCCAACAAGAAGTCGCATAAACCTCACACCTCACAGTTTTATTTCCGTACTTGGATATTGTATACAACAATAGTGCATCGCGCAAAAAATATTAAAAAATCCTTGAAAATTAAGGATTTTATATTCCTAAAATTCGTAAATTTTTCGCGTATTTTCGCGTGTAACTTTCGCTGCTTGCAATAACGATATATTTAGAACTTCAGAAAGTGTTTCTAGCGTATAAGGAACCATATAAGGCGCGTTTGGCCGTCCACGATACGGCATTGGCGTTAAATAAGGCGCATCCGTTTCAACAGTTATATGGTCTTTGCCAATAATTCGCGCAGATTCGCGTAATTCATCATTGCCTTTGTAACTTATCGTTCCAGAAAAACTTGCGTACCAACCGTGCTCTTTCAATATTTCGGCTAAATCCACACCACCAGCATAACTGTGAAATACTGTTCGCTCAGGAGCACCATCTTTTAGTAAGACTTTTACTACGTCTTCATGCGCATCACGATCGTGAATTTGTAAAGGTAAATTCAGCTCTTTTGCGAGCGCAATATGGTCGCGGAAAGCCTCTATTTGTGCTTCTCGCGCAGGCTCTCCCGTACGAAAGTAGTCTAAACCGGTTTCACCTATTGCCACTACTTCTTTTGGATGAGCAATTACTAGCGAGCGCAAATGTTGCATAGCTTCGTCAAATGGAATATCGTGATACGGCTTGTAAACTATCGGCAGTCCGTCAGGGCCTTTAGCTCCTTTGTGACCGTGTAATACTGCTTCGTTTGGGTGTATTGCTATTGCTGCGCGAACTGAATTTTCATGCGTTTGAGCAAACTTAATCGTCGGCTCCCAATCTGGATATTCACATCCGACTTCTAGCATGTGCGAAACGCCTGATGATTTTGCTTGAACAACTAAATCGTCTGCAGTAGGTTCCGCTATTAAATCGCGACCTTTTTCTGCTAATTCTTGATTCAAATTATGTGCAAAATCCACAACGCTAATCATGTGCGTGTGATCGTCTGCAATTGTTATTCCTTCTTGTAGCAGATTTTCCCATACTGCAGATTGCGTTGCTAAAGCCGGCGCCCAATTATGTTCGCGATGATGTTTACTCATATTTTTAAGTCTACTCGCAAACTCAACTGTCAATTTTTATTGAATGATAAGTATTTATAAAACTGCTTTGCGAATTGCATCATATTGCGATTTTACAAGACGATAATACGCTCCTCTTGCCTCCATAAGCTCGTTATGAGTGCCTTTTTCAACAATTTCTCCATGATCGATTACACAAATCAAATCCGCATTCTCAATCGTCGAAAGCCTATGCGCTATTACAAAAGATGTGCGATTTTTAAGTAATTGAGCTAATCCTGCTTGTAATGCTTCTTCTGTACGAGTATCAATATTACTTGTTGCCTCATCTAGAATAAGAATTCGCGGATTCGCAAGCAATACTCGCGCAAACGATATAAGCTGACGCTGACCTGCAGAAAGAGTGGCTCCGCGCTCTTCAATTTCAGTATCGTATCCGTTCGGTAATCCTTCAATAAATTCGTGAGCATGAACTGCACGCGCTGCAATCTCAATTTCTTCATCAGTGGCATCGAGCTTTCCATAACGGATGTTCTCGCGTACGGTTCCACTGAAAATAAAACTATCTTGCAACATTACGCCCATTTGTTTTCTAAGAGATGCGAGCGTTACTGAACGTACATCGTACCCGTCTATAGTAATCGAGCCTTCTGAAACGTCGTAGAATCTAGAAAGAAGACTTACGAGAGTTGTTTTTCCTGCACCAGTAGGTCCCACAAGAGCTACAGTAGTGCCAGGATTAACATGCAAATCAACCAAGTTTAATATTGGCCTTCCATCTTCTTCGTAACGGAAAACAACGTCGTTTACGTCTACTTTTCCTTCGATTTGAGGCAATTGAATAGCATCTGGCTTATCTACGATATTTGGCTTAATTCGTAGAGTTTCAAAAATTCGTTCCAAATAAACTGAGCACGTTACAAGTTGCGTATAGAAGTTTCCAATATTTACTACTGGATCCCAGAAAGTAGTCGAATACCAAACAAATGCTATAAGTGTTCCCGTGCTCACGTTCATTGCACCTAAGTTTGCTATGCCAGAGTAATACAAAAGCGCTATTGCTGCAGTCTCAATAATTGAAGCACCAGGCCAAAGTAACATTTGCACTCTAACGTTTCGCATCCAAGCACTTCTTACTTCTGCTTGTTGCTCTTGGAAAGTAGCGTATGCTGTAGCTTCTCGCGCAAAAGTTTGCGTTGTTTTTACTCCTGCGATTGATTCGTGCAAATACGCATTTAAATTACTTTGTTTATTTGATAATTTTTTAGACGCTTTTCTTTGCAAAATTTGTAAAGTTCGCGTCCAAATTATAAATATTGGGAATAGCGCTAAGCTCCACAAAGCCATTCGCCAATCTATAACAAACATTGTTATTAATGTAATAATAAGCACAAAAACGTCGGAAAATACGTTAATTAAACCAGACGAAAGCGTGTCAGAAAGCGTATTGATGTAGTTTACGATGCGAATCAGAATTTTCCCATGCGGACGCGAATCAAAATAATCAAAAGATAATGATTGAACATGCGTAAAAATATCGCGTCGCATGTCTTTGATTATCATCTGGCCGATGCGCGTAATTGCTAAAGTTCTGTACGCTAAACCAAGCTCATACAATATAATGAGCAGTGCGAATACGGCAATAATTGTATATAAATAATTGACGTTTTTCTGAGACAATACAACGTCGATTAGCGTTTTCGTAATCATTGGCATCGCTGTCATAATGATGCTGCCGCTAATAACTACCATAATTACGAATAGAAGTTTAGTAGCATACGGCTTCATATATTTTCTAACGCGCATAAGTTCGTGCACGTTTATGTGTTCTTCTTGACCTTCGTCTTCACGATAAGTATTACGTTGTGCCATTTCTACTCCCCCTTCGTTTCGAATCCTGCAGACCTGCCAGTTTTAAAGCCAAGTTGCTTTCTATAGATCTCCCAATACCTCCCGTGCGCTGCAACAAGCTGAGCATGCGTGCCGCGTTCAATAATTTTCCCGTGATCTAGCACAACAATCATGTCTGCATCTTTAACGGATGAGATTCTGTGCGCAATAGTGATTATTGTGCGCGTGCCATCAAGCTTTTTCAGCTCCTGCTGAATATGCTCTTCCGTTTCCATATCTACAGCAGAAGTTGTATCGTCCATAATCAAGATTGCAGGATTATTTGCCAACGCTCTAGCTAAGCTCAAACGCTGCTTTTGCCCACCAGAAAGACCTACCCCACGCTCGCCTACTACTGTTTCATAGCCTTCTGGCATATCCATAATAAAATCGTCTGCTGCAGCAATTGTTGCCATCGTGCGAATGGTATTATCTAATTCCTTACAATTTTCTTTAGTTTGAGGTAATCCAAAACTAATATTTCCTGCAATAGTGTCCGAAAATAGGAATGTTTCCTGCGCAACTATGCTAACTTGGTTACGAACAGTTTCTAACGGCCATTCGCGCACGTCTTTTCCGTCAATTAAAACACGACCACGCGTAGGATCATAGAATCTTGCTATAAGACTTACGAGAGTTGATTTGCCGGAACCAGTTTCACCAAGAATACCCAGTTTGCTTCCAGCAGGAACGTCTAAATCAATATCTTTTAAGATTGGAGAGTCTTGATCGTCTGGGAATGAAAAATCAACATGCTCAAAAGTAATTTTACCTCTAATTTTAACGGTTTCGTCCGCTTCTTTTGGATGTCTAATATGCGATTCTTGCGTAAGAAGTTTGCGAATATTCACGCATCCTGCGTTAAAACGCTGCCAATCATTAATAAGCCAGCCCACCATTCGTACAGGCATGTGTAGCATCCAAAGGAAGCTATTAAAAGTGACGAATGCACCTAAAGTCATGTTGCCATTCAAAACAAGCCATCCGCCGAAACCAACTGTTATAAGCTCAAGCACAAAACCCATGCCATCGAGCCAAGGCATGTATTTTTGAGTATTTTTTGCAAGCGTAATATTGCAATTAAAGTAGTCTTCGTTGCACTTATCGAATTTCTTAGTTTCGTAATCCTCACGCACGAAAGCTTTTACTACGCGATTCCCCTCGATATTTTCTTCCACCATTGAATTCATGCGCGCAAAGGATTCACGAATTGCAAGGAATTTCGGTCTAGCTTTTTTGCCCATAATTTTTGCGAGCAGAAACAAAAATGGCGTAATTGACATAAGTGCTAAAGCGAGCTTCCACTGAATTGAAAACATTATAACCAGCGCTAGCACGAACATTACTACACAATCTAACGCCATATACGAAACCCAACTTAAAATATGACGAATCGCGTCAGTATCCGATGTCATACGACTCATAATGTCGCCTGTGCGCGTGTGATTAAAGTACGTAAAATCGAGAGAATGAAGCTTTTCGTACTCGTCGCTCACCAGGCGATACACGGCATTTTGACCAAACTTTTCCATTAAAAGCTGGTAAATATACCTTGAGCCAACGCGAACAATCATCATTGCTACCATCAAAACGCATACGCTTATAAGCAAATTATGCTGTTTGCCAATAATGATTTTGTCTACAATAAAGCCCGAAAGCAACGGCATTGTCATTGCCATCGTGTCATTGATAATAAATAGAAAAATAGCAAGCCAAACTTTCCACATGTCCGGCTTACAGTATTGCAATACCCAGCGCACGTTACTCGCATCTTTGCGTTTATTCGGATTGACGTACATGCGCCAGCTTCTCCTTTGTTTCCGATTTTGCTTTTTGAGACTTAATTTTAAATTTATACTATTTTCTCACATTAGCATCTGTCTCTTATACACATCT
>NZ_LWSR01000057.1:0-8767 GCF_001660745.1 Gardnerella sp. 26-12 | reverse complement strand
CGAAAGCAGGTCGTCGCGCAAAAGCTGCAAGGAACAGCATCAAGAAATACGCGTGATGACTCTTAACTGCAGATACGGAAAAGCGAGCGCATCCGAAATAATAGAAATAACGAAAAAATATCACGTAAATACGTTACTTTTACAAGAATTAAGCAAGTCTTTAGTAAAAAATCTTGAAAAACTTGGAATATACGAAATTTTTCCAACTTCGTGCGTAGGTGCGCAAAGTGAGCATAATAACGGCGGATTCAACGCTATTTTTACGCAATATTCCGCGATTTCTACTTGCAATAATTCTGTAAAAATTGAAGCTGCAAGCGTACCAAGCGTTACAACTTGCTTAGATTTTGGTGCAAATGAAAAAGTTTTGGTGAAATTTGCTTCTGCACATCCAAAGTCACCGATGCGTGGGTGTGCTGCTTGGAGTAATGGAATTCGCGCACTTGCGACTATTGATTCTACTACTGATTCTTTCGCCGATTGCACTAACGAATGCGCTGACGAATCTACTTCGAAAACTTGCGATTTAGCAACTCTTACTATTGTTACTGGCGATCTTAATTCCACAGTCGACCACCCAAGCTTTCGCTCGCTTTTGAAATACGGATTTACAGACGTTGCGCTTTCGCTTGGAAAGCGTCTACGCACATGGCCTACATGGCTTAAGTGGCCAAATCTTACACTTGACCATGTGCTATTTTGCGCAAAAAACTGTAAATCTAACGCACTATGGCAAAAGAATGTAGTTGTCGACGGCACTGATCACTTAGCATACATCGCAGCAATCGACCTACAATCACTGGATAAAAACGTCCAAGCGCGCAGGCATAATAGATAAGTTATTCGCGTGAATCGGCGCCCTCTTCCCGACCACGTGAGGAACATGTGGAAGCTCGCAAGGAGTGCCCCACACCCGAACGAAATTCCACGACTCTAGTTATAAGGAGAGCCATTTTGGCAACCAAGATTCGTCTTAAGCGATTGGGCAAGAAGTTCTATGCCTTTTACCGTGTAGTCATTTCTGATTCACGCAACAAGCGCAACGGTCAGTCCATCGAAGAGATCGGCGTTTACGATCCAAACAAGCAACCATCTATGATTCAGATTGATTCTGAGCGCGCACAGTACTGGCTTGGCGTTGGCGCACAGCCAACCGAACCAGTGTTGAAACTCTTGAAGATCACTGGTGACTGGCAGAAGTTCAAGGGTCTCGACGGTGCCGAAGGCACGTTGAAGACTTCTGAAGCTGGTCCAGACGCACAGGCTCGCGTTGAAGCTGTTGAAGCTGAAGCTCAGAAGCTGAAGGCCGCTAAGTCTGAAGCCGCTGCTAAGGCTCAGGCTGCAGCTGAAGCCGCTGCAAACGAAGCCGAAGAAGTCCCAGCTGAAGCTGCGGAAGCTGCCGAAGCCGAGGAAAAGGCTGAGTAATCATGCTGGCTCAAGCTGTTGAACATCTCATTAAGAACATCGTGGATTTTCCAGATGACGTGTCGGTACGTTCTCACGAAAATGCTCGCGGCGAATTGCTTCGAGTACGCGTGAATCCTGAAGATATTGGTCGCGTTATTGGACGCAATGGTCGTACCGCTAATGCAATTCGCATTGTTGTGCAAGCTTTGAGCAACCACAATGTGCGCGTTGACATTATGGACGTACGTAAGTGAGATGAACGTGGCATTAGACCAACAATCTTTTGACAACCCTCAGCAAAGTCGTAATGACCTGCTGAGGGTTTGTCGTATCGGTAAAGCCCAAGGTTTAAAAGGCGAAGTTACTGTACAAATTTTTACAGATGAGCCTTACGAACGTTTTGAGCCAGGAAATGTATTGTGCACTGCAGACGGCGAGCGCGAGTTCGTTATTGAGAACGCAAGAACATTCAAAAATCGTTGGATTTTACTATTCGAAGAATCACAAAATCGCAACGATGCGGAAGCACTTAATGGCACTGAATTGTATGTACATGCGGAAGATGCGCAAGAACTTGCTGCCGAAAATGCTTGGTATATTAAGGATTTAGTCGGTTTACAAGCGCGCTTGTGCGAAGAAAATCAGCCTGGGCTGCCGGCTTGCACTATTGGAAAAGTTGTGGATGTGCTCGACGGTGCGCAATCTTTGCTAAAAATCCGCTTGAATAATCCGATTGACGACGATAATAAGACTGCGCTTGTGCCATTTGTTGAGGCACTTGTGCCGGAAGTTGACGTTGCAAACGGGTATTTGACTATTGATCCTCCGGGCGGTCTAATTCCGGGGCTTTCGTAGTTTTCATAGTTTTATCAGTTTTCGTAGTAGAGTGCCTTATGATGGACATCGATATTATTTCCGTATTCCCAGAATATTTTCGCATGCTAGACCTAAGTTTGTTAGGCAAAGCGCAAAATAATGGCTTGTTGCAAATTCGCGCATACAATTTACGCAAATGGACTCACGATGTACATCAATCGGTTGATGACACGCCGGTTGGCGGTGGCGCCGGCATGGTTATGAAGCCTGAAGTTTGGGCGGAATGCTTAGACGAGCTGCTTAACTTGCCAAAATCTGAAGTAAAAAATACGTGCGATACGTGCGATAGTTGCGAAGAAGCAAAAATCGTGACTAATAAAATAGACTCAACTAAACCAATTCTTATATTCCCGAACCCTTCTGCCCCACTATTTACGCAAAAAGACGCAACGGAATTAAGCAACGCAAATCATTTGGTATTTGGATGCGGCAGATACGAAGGCTACGACGCTAGGATTCCAGAATATTACCGCGCGCAAGGAATTGACGTACGCGAGTATTCAATTGGCGATTACGTGCTAAATGGCGGAGAAGTTGCAGTAAGCGTTATGCTTGAGGCAATTACACGCTTAATCCCTGGGTTTATGGGAAATCCTGAGTCGATTGTTGAAGAGTCGTACACAGGATCGGACGCACTCTTGGAACACCATCAATACACGCGTCCAACTACTTGGCGAGGTATAAGCGTTCCGGAAATACTCACTTCCGGAAATCACGCCAAAGTTGATCGTTTTCGTCGAGATGAAGCTATATCTCGCACAAGCGAAATTCGACCTGATTTGATTGAAAAATTGGACTGCCACAAGATAGATAAAGCGGATCGAAAAACGCTTATGTCGCTCGGATGGGAAGTTTCTGGCGATCATCCGCGCAAAAACTCGCGCTAGCAGCAAAAGCCGGAAATACTCTGGCAACAGTATTGCTATGCTAGCGTTAATTACTTATTGATTAGAGAACACTAACATTATTGCTGCCGCACGCACAACACAAAATCTCTCCACCATAACACCACCACCTGTTTAGTACGCTAACTTCAATGTACTAATATTCGTGTGGTAGAGATTTGAGATTTTTCGCACTGAGCGCGGCGAACGTCAGAGCCGCAGGCTGCTGATTCGCCAAGCGAAGAAGAAAAATCGAAAAATCTCTGCGATAAGGCACGGTTATTAACGATTAAACACGCAGAGTTTGGGGGATTTCTTTACGAGCACTAAAAGAGGACTGGGCGCATTGACTTGCCGGAGCGCTTAAAGCGTAGCGCGCGGAGGCACTTCAATGCGGAAACTCGCTTAAGTTGGAAGTCCAGTGGACTTCCAACGCGAGTTTCGCAAGCGAGCGTAATAAAACGCGAGCGTATCGTTAAAAAACGTTTAAGAATAAAGCGCCCGAAGGAACGCTCGCGCGGTCTAGGTGCGCTCGCTACTGAGCTTGCGTTGAAAGCACACCGTGCTTTCAACTTGAGCAAGCTCACGCTCCGAGTTGCTTTCACGCGCGCAATGCTGTGTGAAAGCAGGTCGTAGCGCATGCGAGGAAAGAAATCCCCCGAAACTCGCGCCACATCCTGAGTACAAAAACAGATTGTAACGAAGCCGAATCAGATCAATCGCGCTTAGGCTGAATAAACAACACAGAAGTTTCTCCGTAATTACGCGTATCAAACAGCTCCCAGCCCTCAGGCATAGTCGGCAAAACACTTCGCGCGCTACGCTCCAACACAATCAACGTATCTGCAGAAACGCTCACAACTCCGCTCGCAATCATCGAAGCCAATAAACTTTCGCAATCCGCAGTTTCGTAAGCATAAGGCGGATCAATAAAAACCAAGTCAAACGCTTCCCCACTATAATCCGCAACGAACTGCTCCGCGCGCTTTCGAAGAACCCTCATAGAAAGCGCAGAATCCCAAGCCTTTGAACTCTGCAACGTTTTCGATGTACGAAGTATCAGCGCAGCTGCTTGCGAATTTGCTTCAACAGAAACAAGCTCACGCGCGCCACGAGATAGCGCCTCAACTCCTAACGCACCTGTGCCGGCGAATAAATCAAGAACGCGAGCATTGTGCATAACATCCCACGAATCGAGCCTAGAAAATATCGCTTCTTTCGTGCGATCTGTAGTAGGTCTTGTACACGACTGCGCTGAAGTAAGCGGCAAAGATTTAAAACGTCCAGCAATAATGTGCATTCTTCTAGCTTATCCTCCCCCTCCCGACAGTCATTGTTACTCAATGCGATTTTGTGATTATTTAGTATTGTCTATGAGTTTTAAACACATTTGTTGGAGAATTTACTGGCATTTGTTTTCGGTTTCGATACTCGCTTTACAGCTGTGTAAAGGAAGTGTCGCGCGCAGAAAGCAAAAAGCGGCAAAGCATAGGAAATCCTAGCTTTACCGCTTAATTTTATTCACTTAAGATTACGCAAACTCACGCGTCAATCTTACTTATTTACTTCTTCAGGATTCGGGATTAAGAAGGAGCAAGCAAACGCAAGCGCAAGTAACACAATGCCCGCAACCATCGAAGCCATGTATCCGCCTGTTGCACCATTAGTTCCTGCAACATTCGTCATCACAGCGTAAAGAATTGCAAAGCTTAAGCCAGCACCCAAGTTAAAAGCACCAGCGTTCATGCCTGGCAAGTATCCTGGATTATCCTTTGGAGAAAGCACAATACCAAGTCCGTTAAGCATAATGTTTGCAACACCTGCGTAGCTTACGCCCAAAGCCAGCGAAAGCGCAACCAAAGACCACACCGATGGATTATTAGCAACATACATACCAAACACAACACCAATCACACTGACAATAATGCCAGCACGAAGTACCAAACGGTAACCAAACTTGGCAGCCAGCATACCAGCCACAGGCCCAAACAAGAAGCCAATAATTGCGTAAGGCGTCAACGTTGCAAAGCTCACCACGTCAGCACCCAAGCCAGCACCAAACTTAGCATCCTGAGCAAGCTGCGGCACTACACCATTCATCAAAGCAAAAACGCCAGTCATGGTAAGCAGCGTGCAAGAAAGCAAGCCCCACGTGCGACGCTGCTTCATGTAATGCGTCGAAACCAAAGGAGCAGCAATCTTTCCTTCAATTCTCCAGAAAATCGCGAAGAAGATTACAGCCACTACCACAAGGCCTGCAACCATAGTCAAGTTAGCATTTGCAAGCTTATCAATTTCATTAATAGCAAGATATGCTGCAAGGAACGCAATACCAAGCGTCACAACGCCCAACCAATCCATCTTTGAAGTTTCCTCCGCATAAGATTCTTCAGCAGCAACAATCACCATAATCACTGCCGCTACAGCAATACCTGCCATAGTCCAGAACACCGAACGGAAACCAAACTTTCCAGCAAGCCAACCGCCAAGCAACGCATCAACGCCAGCAATACCACCGTTTACAGATGTCAAAATTGCCATTAGCTTTGCGTAACGCTTTTCTTCAGTTACGCGCACGCGAAGCATAATCAAGCACATCGGCACTACAGGACCAGAAGCACCCTGCAAAATACGTCCAAGCATCAAAATATTCACATCTGGAGCAAGCGCAGACACTACGCAGCCCGCAATCGTTGAAATCAAAATGCCAATAAGCACCTTCTTACGACCGACTAAATCAGATAAACGCGGCAAAAACAGTGAGAATAAAGCAGCAGCAGTAAAGAACACTGTTTGAGTTAAGCCGATTTGCGTATCGGTTGCGTGAAGCTCTTTTGTCATTGTTGCTAATGCTGGAGAAAGCATTGAAGCGTTGAGCTGGAAAGCAAAAATAGCAACGAGTAGCGCCGTCATTAGCGCAACAATTGATCGCCCACCCTTGTCTAGCATGGAAGGCGTTGGAGATGAAACTTCAGTCATAATAGCCTCATATCAAATTTCGTATAAATTTTATTTTTGCGCAACTTTACCGCTTTATTTTCTTTCGGTAAATTTGCAGTATTGTTGCGCAAAATATCGTGAATAATTCTAGTACAAATCAGCCGATACGCTTCAGCGCGTCAATAATCAAATCCCAGAATTTATCGAAATCAAGTTTGGTTGCAACTTGCGTATGGCATTCTTCTGCGGATGGTTCTGGTCCGCGCAAATCTGCAACGGTCATACCAACTGTTAATTCGCCCTTAATTTCAACGTCTACAGGGCAGCGACGAGTAGCCACCACACTGTGGTCAATCAAATAAGCAATCGTGCAAGGATCATGAACTGGCGGATCAATAAAGTCTTGATTATCCTTATACGCTTTACGGAAGAAGTCCATCAAACCGCTAGCAAACGCAGAAAGAGGCGTGCCAATAGCATTAATCTTTGCTTGCACTTCAGGAGTGCAAAGTGCCTGATGCGTCAAATCAAGGCCGACCATAGTAATAGGCCAATCCTCATTAAACACAACATGCGCAGATTCTGGATCAACCTTAATATTAAACTCAGCAACCGCGCTCCAATTACCAACGTGATATCCGCCGCCCATGAGCACAACTTCCTTCACACGTCTCACGATTCGTGGCTCAAGGCGCACTGCCATAGCAATATTGGTGAGCGGACCAGTTGGTACAAGCGTAATCGTGCCAGGTTCGTTGCTCATAATCGTATCAATAATCCAATTTACAGCGTGGCCTTCGTCCAATGGTCGCGTTGGTTCTGGAAGCGTTACGCCGTCTAAGCCGCTTTCGCCGTGCACGGAAGCCGCAACTTCCAGAGGGCGGACCATTGGTCGGTCGCAGCCTGCGTGAACTGGAATGTGAGTTGCACGAGCCATTTCGAGAGTTGCACGCGCATTATACGTGACTTTTTCGAGACTTTGGTTGCCGCCAACTGTAGTTACGCCGAGCAACTCAATATTTGGGTTACCAAGTGCCAACAGAATAGCCATGGCGTCATCATGACCAGGATCGCAATCTAGGATGATTGAAGTCATCATTACTCCTTCGTAGATAACTAACTTCTTGTTAATAACTTACGTAAATAGTTTTCAGTTATTTTTGCTATTACGTTTGCTACTAACTGCTGTTAATTTATGCGTAAATTGCTCTATGATCCATGCCCGTACGCCACTACGCATTTCGCTGCACATACGCTTCATTGCATCATACAACACTAATTACCTARCATTTGTTTATATAACTAAACAAATGACTAATAACAAGTATAGCAGACCTAGGATTGTATGCAAGAAAAATTTACAAGATTAATTCGTAAATTAAATAAAAGAAATAGAATCAGCGCAAAAAGCACTAATTAAATGCGCTCATGAATATTCGTCATGCGTTGAGAAATAAGTTCTGGATTAAACAACTCATGTACAGGCTGCATAGATTCAGTATTCAAAGCTGCAGCAGCAACCGCAAATCTGCCAGTTTTTGAAGAATCAAATTCGTTATATCGCGCGTAAATAAGCGCCGCAGTAGCAGCATCGCTAGAACCGTTGTCGTTGCCGACTGCTTCAACACCAACATTGCTATTTCCGCGAGTTAGCATCATTCTCTGGACGCGCTTAACTGGGACAGGATAGAACGACACTCCCTCATCTGCAACACCATAAGCAACTCCTGCGCGACCGGCATTTACAAATACACGTTTTACTCCACGCTTGAGAAGCACATTCGCACAGCGAATTGCAGAACGCTCGTCAACAGCATTAACGCCAGTTAAAGCCTGCGATTCAGCAGTATCTAAAATAAGGGTGTCAATACGAGACAATCTAGAAAGCACTCGAGGAGCTTTTGCATCCGTAATTGCACGAACAATAATAGGACGGCGATAACGGTCACATAGCCACTCAATTGACTTTTGCGGAATATTAGTATCCAACACCAAAATATCAGCATTTTCAATAATGGACATGCGCTCACGCAAAAAATCAGGAGTCATGTGGTCGTAAATACTCATATCGTCTAAAGCAAGCAAACGCTGACCAGAAGCGTCACCAACATACATGTACGAAGCAGTCATTGACTCAGGAAGTTGCTTCGCATAACCAATATCTAAGCCGTTTGCAGCAGCATCAATGCGGAAAAGCTCTCCGTTGTGATCGCCACCGTAGACAGAAACCATGCTTGTGCGAATATTAAGACGTTCCAACGCGACTGCAATATTCCTTCCAACACCGCCTAGCATATAGCACACACGGGAAGCATTAGACGTGTAATCCATCAAATCTCCGCAAGCAATGCCAAGAACATCCATGCTAATTCCGCCAACAACAGTCACATAACTTGGAGGAGTAACAATATATCCCTTACCTCGTAAATATCCTTTGCGAATTAAATTGGAAATATGAGCAGCCACACCTGAACGAGTAATTCCTGCGAGATTTGCAAGTTCCTGTTGGCTAATCATCGGGTTTTGTTGAATCCAAGTCAAGATTTGTTGTTCGCGTTCGGTCATTGTCGCCTCATCTCTATTGTGATTACAAATGATGCCTACTATCTAGGATATTCACAATTCTCATAATATGCACGTAAATTTATGTAATTTTGTTG
>NZ_LWSR01000056.1:1203-10053 GCF_001660745.1 Gardnerella sp. 26-12 | reverse complement strand
TTAAATAAAAGGCTTAAAATGACAGAAAATAATACAGAAGAAAGTGCCGATACTTGGCAGCTTTGCGGTAAGACTTTACATTCAAGGCTTTTGCTTGGCACTGGCGGCATGACGAGCATTGACATTATGGAAAAGTCACTTGTAGCTTCAGGTGCGGAAGTGGCTACGGTTGCAATGCGCCGTCACGCAAAAACAGGCGTGGATATTTACGGCATGTTGCAGCGTCACAATATTAACGTTTTGCCAAATACTGCTGGTTGCAAAACTGCGCATGACGCTGTGCTTACAGCAAAAATGGCTCGTGAATCGCTTGGAACTGATTGGATTAAGCTCGAAGTGATTGCAGACGACGATACTTTACTTCCAGATACTCGTGAAGTATTACTTGCTGCAGAAAAGCTTATTGAAGAAGGCTTTAGCGTTCTTTGCTACACGAATGACGACCCGATTGTGGCTCGTCGCTTGGTTTCGCTTGGTGTGAAGGCTGTTATGCCTGGTGGTGCTCCAATTGGAACTGGTCTTGGTATTTTGAATCCTCGAAATATTGAGCTGATTGTCCAAGAATGCAAGGAAGCTGGCGTTCCTGTGATTTTGGATGCCGGCGTTGGCACTGCTTCCGATGTTGTTAAAGCTTTCGAAATTGGCTGCTCTGGTGTGCTTCTTGCAAGCGCTGTAACTCGCTGCCCAGACCCAGTGAAGATGGGTCGTGCAATGGCTGCTGCTGTAACTGCTGGAAAGCTTGCTCACGATGCTGGCCGTATTCCTAAGCGTGAACATGCGCTCGCTTCTTCGCCTGTTGAAGGTCGCGCTTGGGCTGATTCTGTACTGTAAATTTTGTACTGTAATTTTTCGGCATATTATTCAACATGACGATTAATAAAATTTACGACAACCTGCAGGAGCTTGAGATGGAACGCACTAGCCGCCACTTGCTCCTGCCGGGCTTTACGCATGAACATCAGCAGTTACTTCGCGATGCGAAAATCTGCATGGTCGGAGCAGGTGGACTTGGTTCGCCATGCTTGCTTTCGCTTGCTGCAGCAGGAGTTGGCGAAATCACGATTTGTGACGACGATGTTGTTGAGCTTTCTAATTTGCAAAGGCAGACTTTATATACTGTCGATCAGTGTGGCAAATCTAAAGCGCAACTTGCGGCTAAGCGTCTGCAAGCGTTATCTCCAGGTTTAAAAATCAACCTTGTAGATAGATTTAATGAAGACAACGCAAAGCAACTTGTAGAAAGTCACGACTTAATAATTGATGGTTGCGATAATTTTGCTACTCGCTTTTTGATTGCGGATGCTGCTTGGAGTGCTGGTACGCCAGAAGTTTACGGATCGGTGCTTTATTATGAAGGTCAAGTAAGCGTTTTTATGCCTGGGGAGGGACCAGGATTGCGCGACTTGTACCCTTGTCCTCCGCCTAAAGAAAAAGTGCCAAAATCGGCAGTATTGGGCGCGACTGCAGCTATTGTTGGCGCAATGATGGCAACTGAAGCAATCAAACTCATAACCGGTATTGGCACGCCGCTTATTGGTGTTTTGGCGCGCTACAATGCTCTGGATAATTCTTTGCGTCGTTTTAAGTTCAGCGCGTGAATGCTACTGAATTTTGCAGAATTTCCCCTTAATTTTGCTTAAATTGCAAAACTTGAGTCTAGTTGTATAAAGTTTTTTGTAATTTTTGGGAATAAAAGTTGACTTTTACAAGTTGAGTGTAGTAGGCTCAAGTTTTGGAAAGTAAAAAAGCTGGTGATTTACCTAGTTTCCAATAAGGAATCTAAATAAAGCTCAGCTCACGTAACTGCAAAACTTGAAGGAAAGCGTAATTGCACAAAAGGTGCAATACCTAGTTAAGGAGAAATTATGGGACGCGCAGTAGGTATTGATTTGGGAACAACCAACTCTTGCATTGCTACTCTTGAAGGTGGCAGCCCAACCGTTATTGTGAACGCTGAAGGCGCACGTACCACGCCATCTGTTGTGGCATTCAGCAAATCCGGCGAAATCTTGGTTGGTGAAGTTGCTAAGCGTCAGGCTGTAACAAACGTTGATCGCACGATTAGCTCAGTAAAGCGTCATATGGGCACTGATTGGACTGTTGATATCGACGGCAAGAAGTGGACTCCACAAGAGATTTCTGCACAGGTTTTAATGAAGTTGAAGCGCGATGCTGAAGCTTACTTGGGCGAGCCGGTAACCGATGCCGTTATTACATGCCCAGCTTACTTCAACGATGCTCAGCGTCAGGCAACTAAGGATGCAGGTAAGATTGCAGGCTTGAACGTGCTTCGTATTATTAACGAACCAACTGCTGCAGCTTTGGCTTACGGCCTCGAAAAGGGCAAGGAAGACGAGCGCATTTTGGTATTCGACTTGGGTGGCGGTACTTTCGATGTGTCCTTGCTTGAAATTGGTAAGGATGATGACGGATTCTCCACAATTCAGGTGCAAGCAACTAATGGCGATAACCACTTGGGTGGCGACGACTGGGATCAGAAGATTATCGACTGGCTTGTTGGCGAAGTTAAGAACAAGTATGGCGTTGATTTGAGCAAGGATAAGATTGCTTTGCAGCGCTTGAAGGAAGCTGCTGAGCAGGCAAAGAAGGAGCTTAGCTCTTCTACTTCCACCTCAATTTCTATGCAGTACTTGGCAATGACTCCTGACGGCACTCCAGTGCATTTGGATGAGACTTTGACTCGTGCTCACTTTGAGGAAATGACTTCCGACTTGCTCGGTCGCTGCCGTACTCCATTTAACAACGTGCTTTCTGACGCTGGAATTTCAGTAAGCCAGATCGATCACGTGGTTCTTGTTGGTGGTTCTACTCGTATGCCAGCTGTGAAGGATTTGGTAAAGGAACTTACAGGCGGTAAGGAAGCTAACCAGTCCGTGAACCCAGATGAGGTTGTTGCAGTTGGTGCAGCTGTGCAGTCGGGCGTTATTAAGGGAGATCGCAAAGACGTTCTGCTTATTGATGTAACTCCACTTTCCTTGGGTATTGAGACCAAGGGTGGAATTATGACAAAGCTTATCGATCGCAATACTGCAATTCCAACGAAGCGTTCGGAAGTATTCTCTACTGCTGAAGACAATCAGCCATCCGTGTTGATTCAGGTTTACCAGGGCGAACGTGAGTTTGCTCGTGATAACAAGCCTCTTGGCACTTTTGAGTTGACTGGTATTGCTCCAGCTCCTCGTGGCGTTCCTCAGATTGAAGTCACTTTCGATATTGATGCTAACGGCATTGTGCACGTTTCCGCTAAGGATAAGGGCACTGGTAAGGAACAGTCTATGACTATTACCGGTGGTTCTGGTTTGCCAAAGGACGAAATCGACCGCATGGTAAAGGAAGCTGAAGCTCACGAAGCTGAAGATAAGAAGCGTAAGGAAGAAGCTGAAGTTCGCAACCAAGCAGAAGCCTTTGCTTACCAGACCGAAAAGCTCGTGAACGACAACAAAGACAAGCTTTCTGACGAAATTTCCAAGGAAGTTACCGACAAGGTTAATGCTTTGAAGGAAGCTTTGAAGGGCGATGACGTTGAGAAGATTAAGTCTGCTCAAAGCGAGTTAATGACTTCTGCTCAGAAGATCGGTCAGCAGCTTTACGCTCAGCAAGGTGCTGCTGGTGCTCAAGGTGCTGCTAGTGCCGAGGCTGGTACTCAGTCTGCTGCTGGCGCTCAGGCTGGCTCTGCAGCTAAGGATGATGATGTAGTTGACGCCGAAGTGGTGGACGACGACAAGGACGATAAGGACAATAAGTAATGTCCGACTTTAACGCCAACGAATATTTGCAAGATATGGAAGATGCTGACTCGCTGGGTGTAAAAGCTACAGGTGATTCTGCGAAATCGTCTGCGCAATCTTCATCGAAAGCTGCTGAAGATGCAAATCCTGCAGAAACGAAAGCTGATGCACAAGCTGATGCTAACGTTTCTGCGGATTCCGCAAATTCTGAGGATACAGCGAATTCCACTGAATCCTCAGAATCGAAAGACAGCCAAGACGCGGATAGCGGCAGTTTAACTCCATTAGGTAAAGCTAAGAAAGAAGCTGCAGAGTACTTGGAAGCGTTACAGCGAGAGCGTGCTGAGTTTATAAACTTCAGAAATCGTTCCGCCAAAGAGCAGGATCGTTTCAGACAGCATGGAATTATTGACGTGCTGACAGCATTGCTTCCGGCATTGGATGACATTGACCGCATTCGCGAGCATAGCGAAATGGATGATTCATTCAAGGCTGTTGCAACTAAGATAGATAAAGCTTTTGAAAAGTTTGGTGTGGAAAAGTTTGGTGAGAAGGGCGAAGATTTTGACCCGACCAAGCATGATGCAATTTTGCACAGGCCAGATCCAGACGCTACAAAAGAAACTGTTGATGCTGTAGTTGAAGCAGGATATCGAATAGGAGATCGCGTTATTCGCGCCGCTCGTGTGGTCGTTTCTTCGCCAAGTAATGACTAACGAAACTCTTAGTCGTGACTTTATTGCATAACTTGCTCGTGCTGACTCATAAGAGTTAGCACGAGCAGACTATATTTGGTCAAAAGCGAAATAGCCAATGTGCTTGTGAAGAAAGGAGGCACAAATGGCTGAAAATGAATGGTTAGCTAAGGATTTTTATAAGGTTCTCGGTGTCTCCAAAGACGCAGATGAGGCAACGATTACCAAAGCGTATCGCAAACTTGCTCGTAAATATCACCCTGATTTAAACAAAACAAAAGAAGCTGAAGAAAAATTTAAGGATGTTTCTGAAGCTTACGACGTACTAAAAGATAGTCAAACTCGCCAACGTTATGATGCTATCCGCCAATTTGGTGCTGGTGGTGCTCGTTTCGCTGGAGGAGCAGGTGGTGCTGGTGGTTTCGATGCGTCGAGCTTCTCGGACATTTTCTCTATGTTCAACGGCGGCTCTGGCATGGGCAGCATGGGTGGCATGGGCGGAAACGGTTCGCGCATTCGCTTTACATCCAACGGTGCTGGACCAAATATGAGCGACATTTTCTCTATGTTTGGTGGAGGTCAGCGCTCTCAAGATTCAGCAGGATTCCAGGGTACGAGTGGCTTTGGTGGTGAGAGGTATTCTCAACCGCAGGAAGCTGATGTGCCTGAAGTTGGCGAAGATATAACAACCGATATAAAGCTCACATTTAAGCAAGCTTTTAAAGGCGCTACAGTATCGTTGCGTGCGGCTGGTGAAACTTTTAAAACGCATATTCCAGCTGGTGTAAAAACCGGACAGAAAATTCGTTTGAAAGGCAAAGGCAAACCAGGTAAGTTTGGTGGTGCTGCAGGTGACTTATACTTGCATGTTCAAGTAGAAGCATCAGATAAATTTACTTTGCGAGGCGACGATTTGATTTCTACATTGCCGCTAACGTTAAGTGAAGCAGTGCATGGTGCAAAGGTTAGTGTAAACGACATAGACGGCAATCCTGTTACTTTCAAAGTTCCAGCTTGTGTTTCAAGCGGCGATGAAGTTCGTATAGAAGGTGCTGGAGTGCCGGGGAAAAATGGCGATTTTGTTGGCGTTGTGCAGATTCGTTTGCCAAAGCGTTCAAGTATGTCTCTTAGACGCGTTGCAAAAGAATTTGATAAAACTGCTGGCGAAACTTATGCTGAAGAAATTAAAAAATTAAGACAAAACTAAGTTAACAATAATTTAGCAGGTTAAACACTGTTGAATTGCTTGTAACAGTGCTTTAAACATACTAAAAAGGGCAAAGGAAGGCGTGCTATGACACCAATAACGCGTGAAACTAAAGCACTGTATGAAATGTGTGCAGTTGCTTTAGTGCGTGGTACTGCAACGCTTGACGGGGCAGATGAAGTAGGATTTGTTCTTGATTTGCCAATATTTACCGTAAGCCATGTGGCACGCCTAACCAATACGCACCCGCAAACTTTACGACAGTATGATCGGCTTCATTTAATAATGCCGAATAGAACTGAAGGTGGCGCTCGCCGCTATTCTTTGCGAGATATAGACAGGATTGTGCAAACTCAGCATTTAAGCCAAAATGAAGGTATTAATCTTGCTGGCATCATGCAAATACTTGATTTGCAAGAAGAAAATCGACAGCTGAAAAGACAAGTAAGGCATTTGCTTGATTCTGCAGAGTCTTCAGAGCGCAATATTTTTGCTGCAAATGCAGATGGTGACATTGTGGAAATGCAGCGTTCTCGCAATGCGCGTCGCTGGAGGCGGGACATTCTTGCAGAGAGACGAGCGTTACCTTCGTCGTATTCTTCAGAAAGCTATAACAGTAATTATAAAAATCGAAAGTCTTCGGATGAAAAATCTGTGGTGTTGTGGAGAGCGTGGAGCATATAGTAACGTAGGTATGGCTACTTATTGTGCTTAAGTGAGAAATTAGCGAGAATTAACGAGAAGAATTAATAGTGCGAAAAGTAATGCAGAATTAGTGCGAAAATGATGTGCTATAAAAGCTAAAGCAAATATATGCAATATAAAGGATTGTGAATGGCTGAACAGACGACAAATGTGTGTGCAAATACTCTTAACTCTAGTGAAGAAAAACATGTGTTGCGTGCAGTTTTCTGGGATATGGATGGTACTCTTATAGATTCCGAGCCGTATTGGCATGAGTCGGAATTTTATTTAGTAAAAAAATATGGTGGATACTGGGATGAAGATTTAGCTTGGGAATGTTCCGGCGGATCCCTTGAAACTGTTGCCAATAAAATGATTCCAAGCGGTACAAAACTTACTGTAGAAGAAATCGGCAAAGGTATGGTTGATTACGTTGCTGCTCGTGAAGCTGAATCCGTGCCATGGGTTCCAGGAGTTTTAGACGTACTTAAAAGCCTTACGGATGCTGGCATTCCTTCAATTTTGGTGAGTAATTCGCCGCGTTGTTTGGTTGAAAATATTGTGAATCGCGCTCCAGAAGGCGCTTTCGCTGGGTATGTGTGTGGAGATGATGGATTTAAACCAAAGCCTAGTGCTGAGCCATATCTTGCTGCAGGAAAAATGGTTGGCATTGAGGGTACGGACGAGGAAGTTGCGAAGCAGATGGCTAATTGCATTGCCATAGAAGATTCTCTATCTGGTCTTACTGCCGCAGTTAATTCCGGAGCAACTGTAATTGCGCAAACAGGTTTTTCGCGCGCAAACATATCTGAAAGCAAGCATCATGCAGAACTTAACGGTTATGAAAATGTTACTGCTAAAATGCTTGAGAACATTGTTTTGAGCCGAAACTAATTAACAAACAAGCAAAACTAATTAATAAACTATTTAGTTATTTATTTAGATAGCTATTCGCATATCTGTTTGTAAATTAGCTACAGTTGATTTACTAGTTTCCTCCAGTTGTGTCATAGTTATTGTCATAACCATGACCGCCAGAATTATTATCGTAACTGCCAACGCCGCCCGATGATGAATCGTCACGACCATACAGCTGGCTATCAAGGTCTAAATCGTTGTCGTTGTCCTTGTCTTTATCTTTGTCCTTGTTTTTATCCTTATCTTCATTCTCAGTTTTTGCGTGCGTGAATGTGTGTTGTTCGCCTAATCCCCATTTTCCATCAGGTCCGCCAATTTTGCCTGTGTCTTTTGCTTCAGGGAATTTAGTATTCGGGGTTCCTATTACCGCTTGACGCATGTATCTTGTAAACAAGTGTACAGGGTAGTCGCTTCCGCCAAGATATCCATGGAACGGTTTAATTACTTGTGGGCTACCTTTTGCGTCTGGATTCCATATGGCAAATGCGGTAACAATATTTGGCGTAAATCCTACAAAGCTACCAGCAGTTTCATCGTTTGCTGTTCCAGACTTTCCTGCAATTTCTCTACCTACAGCGCGAGCTTCAGTTGCTGTACCATGTTGCACTACGCCAATCATTGCTTTTGTAGCTAAAGCGGCATCGGCTGGTGAGAATACTTGCTTTCCAGCTGTTGGTGCACGGTAGAACTCTTTACCGTCGGGATTTTTTACGCTGGCAACAATATGCAAATCTGGGCGTCTTCCTTGGTTTGCAAATGTTGCATATGCGCGCGCAATTTCGCTTACATGTACAGAATCGTTTCCGAGCACAGTAAACGGATTCTCACCATTGACTCGTTCAGGATTTAAGCCTGCCATAACTGCGGTATGAGCAACTTTTTTAGCGCCAAGTTTACTTTGCAAATCCATATACACTGTGTTCACAGAATTTGCAGTTGCATTGTATAAGTTAATGGTGCCATAGCTCATGTTTGCAAAGTTTCCAACAGGTTTATCGATTCCATCAAACTTGCGTGGAGAATTGCCATTGAACATCGTATCCAAGCTAGTGCCAGCCTGAATTGCTCCCATAAGCGCAAAAGGCTTCATAGTAGAGCCTGGCTCATAAAGCGCTTGTGTGGCGTTATTAAGCTGTTTCTTTAGATAATCGTCTCCTGCGTAAACGGAAATGATTGAACCATCTTTTGCATTTATTGAAATTCCGCCAACTTGCAGTCCTTCTGGCACAATTCCTCGTCCATCTTGAGAAGGACTTGCAACTTTGAACATTAAATCTTGCTTAGCTTTATCGATAGTAGTAATAATGCGATATCCACCACTGTCGAGATCTTCCTGTGTAAAAGCGCCATTCCTAGTTAACTCATCGCGAACCATATGCAATAAGTAACCTTGTTGACCTGCGTAAATGTTTTGAGTCGTCTGAGTAATAGTTTTAGGCATTTTTGCTTGCGCTGCCTGAGAGGCTGTAATGTAGCCATCTTCTTTCATAATGCGTAACACGCGCTTAAAACGAATGCCTGCTTCTTTTGGACCAATTGCAGGATCCCAGCTACTTGGTGCTGGAATAATACCTGCTAAAAGTGCAGCTTGCGAAAG
>NZ_LWSR01000056.1:0-968 GCF_001660745.1 Gardnerella sp. 26-12 | reverse complement strand
GAGTAATAGTTTTAGGCATTTTTGCTTGCGCTGCCTGAGAGGCTGTAATGTAGCCATCTTCTTTCATAATGCGTAACACGCGCTTAAAACGAATGCCTGCTTCTTTTGGACCAATTGCAGGATCCCAGCTACTTGGTGCTGGAATAATACCTGCTAAAAGTGCAGCTTGCGAAAGTGACAAATCTTTTGCTTCTATGCCGAAATATGCTTTGGCTGCAGCTTGAATTCCGTATGCTCCTCTACCCAAGTAAATAGTATTCATATAATTGCAAAGTACTGTATTTTTATCTTGAGTTTGCGCAATTTTCAAAGCTAAAATAGCTTCTTTTAGTTTTCCAAAATAAGTTTTTGTTTCACCGAGATAATATCTTTCCGCATATTGTTGCGTAATAGTTGAGCCGCCCCAACGCCCGTGCTTTGTGATGTTATGAAGTAGTGCGCGTCCAATTCCTTTAAAATCTATTCCGCCATCGTGGTAGAAGGAACGATTTTCTGAAGCAACTATTGCTTTACCAACATATTTAGGTAGTACTGAACAATTGATAATTTCGCGATTTTGCTCAGCGAACGAACCTAATTCAGTTTTGCCATCTGAATAATACACTTTCGTCTTATCTGCCATAGCAACTTTGTCTGGTGCCGGTATGTCTGTAGTTGCATACAGATAAGCAAAAACAATTGTGCCTAGCAAAATTGGCACAAAAATAACGATAAGCGCCCAAAAAATAATAGGATGCCTGCCTCGCCAAGTTCTACGACGCCTTCTGCGTGTTGCTGCGCGAGAACGTTCGAATCTTGAATTACGGCTGCTTTTGTTTGATTCAAAAGAATACGAATTTGGACGATATGATTCTTGTCCGCGTGGTGGGACAGATGAAGGCATATTCGTATTTTTTTGTGATTGTGACGATATGCTTCGAGTAGCTTTCTCATGCGAAGTAAACGCCTGTCTCTTATACACATCTGAC
>NZ_LWSR01000055.1:0-10242 GCF_001660745.1 Gardnerella sp. 26-12 | reverse complement strand
ATATTTATGCAAAGAAAAAACATACCCAACTGTATATCGTTTAGTTACAGTATTTATGAGCATAGTTAGCATAATTCTTTTGACAGTTTGCAATACAGATGTTACTAGGTTAATTATATTTAGCTTAACATGTGTATATGTATGCATTCTTATAATCGTCCACAAACATTGTTAAATATATCGTATGAGTGGCGCATTCAATAGGATTACGAAGCGTCGCCTTCGCCTTGCGCGCGGTCTTTTCCGTAAATCGACGGAATAAAACGCTCCTGATCGTGAAGCTTTTCCCAGATTACAGGAGGATTTTGCGGATTTTCCAGAGACTTTGGCACATCGATAATTCGTTGATTACTAGAGCCACGAAATTGCAAAAGCGAATCGTGCAAATCTTTCATATAACGGCCGTCAACAAGAATATCAATGTAACGCAAAAGCTCAAGCTTATCAGGCGTCTCCCCTGGGCGCATAAGCTCTTCCCAAGTGTATCCAGTCCAACTCCAAATGTCTTTTGTATTGCCAAACTCTTTCCTAATACGCTTGCAAAGAGGCAGCAAAATGCCCGTATTAAGCAACGGCTCGCCGCCAAGAAGCGTTAAACCTTGCACATAAGGCTGCGCTAAATCTTCCATGATTTGATCTTCAAGCTTTTGAGTATAAGGATGACCTGCGCGAAAATCCCAAATCGACTCGTTATAGCACTCAACGCAATGGAACGGGCAGCCGGAAACGTAAAGCGAGCAACGAATTCCTTCGCCGTCTGTCATCAAAAAACGCTTATAATCGGCGATCATCCCCTGGCTCATGCGCTCACTAGACCACTGTCCTGCGCGAGGATTATTGGAAAGAGAGGTAGGAATCCACGGTCCACGATTCACATCTGCAGGCGCAAAATCGTGCAAACTCATGCGAGCCATATCCAACCCCCTTCCAAACCGAATAAACAACTAAAAAATAAACAACCAAATTTGCGAAAATAAAATAAATCCAGCCGTTAGAAAGTGCAATCACAAAATGCAATACATTTCTAACGGCCAGATTATCACCAAACAACAAACACAAGAAAAGCTATTGATTTAGCTAAATTATCTAGTCATACTTATTTTACTAAGTTTCAACATAGTAAATTAGCTAAGTTTATTTTGTTTCCTCATACCATTCACGAGACTCACCGTTGTTAAGAGTCACATGGCCAGTTTCGCCAGACATGTGCTTTACGCGGTGAGCGATTTCTTCGTGACGACCGTGAACCATTGGACGCTGAACAGGATTGCCCAAGTAACCGCAAGTACGCTTAGTCACATTGCACTTATCTGGGTCGCTGTTGCCGCACTCCGGGCAACGGAAGCCTTCTTTAGTCGGCTCAAAATCACCCTGGAATCCACAAACGAAGCAGTGATCGATTGGCGTATTCGTACCCAAGTAGCCGATGCCAATCTTGTAAGCGTAATCCCAAACAGCTTCCAAAGCCTTAGGATTTGCCTGCAAGCATGGGAACTCGCAGTAGTTAATAAAACCGCCGGAAGCAAGATACGGGAAGTCAACCTCGTAGCGAAGCTTCTCCATAGGAGTTGGCTGCAACCAAACCGGGTAATGGAAGGAATTAGTGTAGAAGTCGTGATCAGTTACGCCTTCAATGCGACCGAACTTCTGGCGATCCATGCGGTTAAAGCGGTCAGTCAAAGACTCAGCAGGAGTTGAGTAAACGGAATAATGGTAGCCTTCCGCCTTTGACCACTGCTGGCAAAGCTTATTCATGCGGCGAACCAAAGAAAGCGCAAATTCCTTGCCTTCCTCATTCCAGCTGTGATCTTGCATCCAATCCTTGCCGAAGAACACGGCCGTAGTTTCGTACAAACCAATGTAGCCAAGAGAAACAGTTGCGCGCTCATTACGGAACAACTGATCCACGCTTTCGTTAGCTTCCAAACGACCAAAAGCACCGTAACGGAACAGCGTTGGAGCATTTACAGGAGTTGCCTGCTTGCAACGCATAATACGGAATCGCAAAGCTTGGTGAGCTACTTCCATACGCTCGTCGAAAAGCTTCCAGAAGCGAGTCACATCGCCGTGAGATTCAAGAGCAATACGTGGCATGTTAACAGTTACAACGCCAAGATTCATACGGCCATCTTCAACGTCCTTGCCGGTCTTTGGATCAATCCAACCCTGAAGGAACGAACGGCAACCCATAGGAGCCTTGAAGGAGCCAGTAATCTTAACAATATTCTCGTAGAACACAACGTCTGGGTACATGCGCTTTGTAGAGCACTCAAGCGCAAGCTGCTTCAAATCGTAGTTCGGGTCGCCAGCGTCCGCGTTAACACCGTGCTTAATAGTAAACACAAGCTTAGGGAAGATTGCAGTATGACGATCTTTGCCGAGACCACGAATACGGTTAAGCAAAATAGCGCGCTGAATTTCACGAGCAAACCAAGAAGTACCCAAGCCAAAGCCAACAGTTACGAACGGAGTCTGACCGTTAGAAACGCGGTTAGAATTGATTTGATATTCCATTGTTTGCATAGCGTCGTAGATCGCCTTACGCGTCATAATCTTTGCGTAAACTTCACGGAGCTGATCCAACTCGCCCAAATTCTTATCAAAAGGAGTATCAGCAGGCAGTGGATCCCTGTCCAAGCAGTGGAGATTCTTAGGCTCCTGAGCCTTCAAGCCGTCAATCATATCTTTTGCGACTTGAATTGGCGTGGAATCAGGAATCATTGCGTGTGCCATAGCAAGATTCTTGTCGTAATCGCACTTAGCGTAAGGCTCAAGCATTTCGTCAGCGCGATTAACAGTCTGACCACCGTATTGCGCGCCAGCAATATCCTTAATAATTTGCGTAACCTGAGTTGCAGCAGTACCAATAGACTTTGGACTATCCATCATTGCATTACCAAGAGCAAATCCCTTAGCAAGCATATCGCCAAAATCAGGAAGCGAGCAGTTGCTCATGCAAGTAAATGGCGAATAATCAGCGTCATGGAAGTGAATATCACCCTTCATATGAGCGTTAGAAACTGCGTGAGGAAGCATAGAGAACGCAGAAGCTTTAGAAACAGCACCTGCAAGAAGATCACGCTGAGTTGCATAAACATTAGAATCCTTATTTGCGTTTTCACGAACAAGAGACTCATCACGATTTACAAGACGGTTAACAGCCTCGTTAATATCAGTAGCTTTAGCGCGGTCTATATCTCGGTTCAGTCGGTAGCTCGTGTAGCAACGAGCAACCTCATAAAGGTGATTTTCAATAAGACTATGCTCAACCAAGGTCTGAATATCTTCAATCTTCGCCGGGCCATTGTAACGATCTTGAATTTCAGCCTCAATATGATCAGAAATATTACGAATCAACTGCTCTTCTTGCGGACCGACTTCCTTGCCCAAATCCTTAAAAGCAGCCTTGATTGCCATAATGATATTCAGCGGATCAAAATCAACTACGCGACCATCGCGCTTTTCGACCTGCACGCGAGAAACTGGAATTTCAACTACATCATCCGTACAATTTTCTGCGCTTGTGACAGCAGTTTCTTCCAAAACCTGCATCGGTACAGACCTTTCTCAAACACTGTTCCTTCTAGCAAAATCTCTCGTTGCAAACATGGGAACTATTTCTAACAACTCGCTCTACTATAACCCAACTCATGCACAATATCTAGGGCAAGACGCAAAGATAACCACCTATATATAGTGATTTATGTCACAATCGCGATTTTTGCGGCGTGTCCTGGTGTGTCGTAATTGATAAACGATAAATTACTGAATACACGCCGTTAAATGTGCGCACTTCGTGACGCTTTGATATATTAAATCACGTGGAACAGATAGCTTTTCAGCATGCACAGGAATTCGGATTCCAACCAGGAGACGTTGTCCAACAATGGCTCTGGGATGACGATGTTGACGAAACAATTTGCGAAAGCATCGAGAAACTTACCGGCGAAGAGTTGGTAGATGAGGATTACGACGCTGCTGTTGATGGTGTGATTATTTGGTGGCGCGACGGCGACGACGAAGATGAGCTCGCAGACACTATTATGGATGCCACAAATATGCTTGACAATGACGCTCCTATGTGGGTTCTTACTCCAAAACCAGGTCGCGAAGGTTCCCCAAGTTCTAGTACCGTTCAATCTGCAGCAAAAACAGCTGGCATGAACGCAGCCACTCCGTTAACCGTAAGCACTGACTGGAACGGCGTTCAACTGCGCGCATTTGGTAAAGGTCAATCTAAATAAGTATTTGCTAATTGGCTTAACTAGTTTAACCGACTGTTGACTTGCTTAACAGGCTGATTAACTGATTACTAAGTTGCTTATTGCTTGCCAACTTGCTACTTACTTTTGTAGTATTGCTGCTGTTTTGTTGAAAACACCAAACCAGTTGATGTTATGTATAAAACATAGGGCAATTCTGTCGAAAACACATAATCATTCGGCGAAATAGACAAAAATACAAGAATAACGTAAATAAAAAGCGCGAGGAGAAAAATATCACAGCCTCGCACCACAACAGACAAGAAAACTAAAGCGAAAACAAAAGCCGGAAAATCACTGGCGAATGTTATCAAAAGTAGTGAAAACGAAAACAAATGCTGTAAAACACACAGCATTTGTTTCTAAAACTCACGACCGAAGCGATGAACACGACTACCACGTTCGCCACGTTTACCGTGCCAACGACGTTCGCTGCGTTCACCACGTTCACCACGTTCACTGCGCTCACCACGTTGCCCACGTCCACGACCGCGACCTTTACGCTTCTGCTGCTCCGGCTCCGGCATACTCCAGCCTTCTTGAAGCTCGGCAGCTTCACCAACAATCTCATCTAGAACTGATGAAGAAGGACTCACATCCTCAGCTTTCGCATGAATTCCAGCCTTACGAAGCATCATATGAGCAGCGCGCTTCTGATTAGGAAGCACAAGCGTTACGACATCGCCTTCTTCACCAGCTCGAGCAGTGCGACCCGAACGATGCAAGAAAGACTTAGGATCCTCAGGAGGCTCAGTTTGCACAACTAATGCAACGTCGCTAATATCAATACCTCGCGCAGCAACGTCCGTAGCAACCAGCACGCGCACCAAGCCTTCAGCAAACACAGCCAAATGACGATCTCGCTGATTCTGCGACAAATTACCTTGCAAATCAACTGCAGGAATACCTTGCTGCACAAATTTTTTCGCCATATTCTTCGCTTGATATTTTGTGCGCGTAAAGAATATAGAACGTTTCCTTCCGGAAGCAAGCTTTCGCAAAACTTCGTATTTATCCCCTGCAGACACAGCAAAAATATGATGCGTCATAGTGTCAACTTGGCAATCAGCATCATCCACAGCATGGACGACAGCATTTGGAAGGAAACGCTCAACTAATGTAGAAACTTGCTTATCAAGCGTTGCAGAAAACAGCATGCGTTGACCATCTGGCGCAACTTGCTCAAGAAGTCTAGTAACAGCAGGAAGGAATCCCATATCCGCCATTTCATCTGCTTCATCAAGCACGCTAACCATTACTTTTTCAAGCGTAAGTGCTCCTTGACGCAGCAAATCTTCCAAACGTCCAGGGCAAGCAAGCACAATCTGCGCACCCTGCTTAAGTTGCGATACCTGACGCTGGTATCTCACACCTCCATACACTGTCACAGTACGCATGCCATAAGCTGCAGCAAGCGGCGCTATTACGTCATCAATTTGATGCACAAGCTCGCGAGTTGGAGCAAGAATTATTGCTCTAGGAGCAGGAATTTCACTAGACTCGCGTGACTTACGATTTTTATCAGAATGAATTAAATCAACAAAATTCTCAGCTAAACGCGCAACAAGTGGAATAGAAAATGCTAATGTTTTACCACTTCCTGTGCGACCTCGCCCTAGAATATTCGCACCTTGTAATGAATCAGGAAGCGTTGCTTGCTGAATTGGGAATGCAGTAGTTTTCCCATCAGCACGCAACACTTCTACCAAGGGCTCTGGGACTCCAAGTTGCGCAAAAGTGACATCGTCACGGTAATTTTCACAAGATTCAATAGCAGAGTCTGGAATAATTGTTGCGTTATGAGAATCTTGATTTTGCTTTTTTGAAGTAGGACGCAAAGATATTGCAGAATTTTGTTTTGTATTATGAGATTTTGCAATATCATTTTTAACAACATTATTTTTATCAATATTATGCTTAGCAAAATTATTTTTAGCAAAATCTTGTTCAGCATCCGCAATAGCTACTTCTTCATAGCGCAAGGCTTTTTCGCGCGCTTTTTGACGAGCTTTTTCTGCTTTGCGATTTCGCTCCCTGCGCGAATTGAACTCGTGATTAGAACCGTAATTTTTATGACTACCCTGATATTCAAAAGGATTGCGTTTTTCAGCTGATTTCCTAGTATTTTTGACGTTCTTGGTATTCTTCGCGCCTCGCTTTTGGGCGAACGCAGCATGATGAGTATGCGGCACAATAGCCTTTCGTAAAATATGTGTATTCAAAACTTAAATTTCAAAACGTGAACTAATCGAGCCTAGCACACGCCTGGCACAATCACGGCAAATGTTGTCAAAAAGCGCCGAGACGCTCGCACTATAAGCGCTCGCTTCTGAGCTTGCATGGAAAAAGTCCACTGAACTTTCCATGCAAGCTCACGCTCCGAGTTACTTTCGTACACTACGCTCCAAGCGCGAAAGCAGGTCGTCGCGCAAACGCCGGAAAATCACCAGCAAATGTTTCCACCAAGAAATGAAAACAAAACTCAACTAGCGAGTGAGCTTACGGTGCAAGCGATGCGGACGAGCAGCTTCCTCACCCAAGCGCGCAATCTTATTTTCTTCGTAAGCTTGGAAGTTACCTTCGAACCAGTACCACTTTGCAGGATTCTCGTCGTCGCCTTCCCAAGCAAGAATATGCGTTGCAACTCGGTCGAGGAACCAGCGATCGTGCGAAACCACAACAGCGCAGCCTGGGAAATCAAGTAAAGCGTTTTCCAAGCTTTCCAAAGTCTCAACATCCAAATCGTTAGTAGGCTCATCGAGAAGAAGCAAGTTTCCACCCTGCTTAAGAGTCAAAGCCAAGTTCAAACGGTTACGCTCACCGCCGGAAAGCACACCAGTAAGCTTCTGCTGATCCGAACCTTTAAATCCAAAGCTTGCAACATATGCGCGAGTAGGAATCTCAACGCCTGCAACCTCAATAAAATCAAGTCCGCCGGAAACAGCTTCCCACAAGTTCTTATTAGGATCCAATCCTGCACGATTCTGATCCACGTAAGAAATCTTCACAGTATCGCCAACAATAAGCTCTCCGCCAGAAAGAGACTCCAAGCCCACAATCGTCTTGAACAGCGTAGACTTACCAACACCGTTTGGACCAATCACACCAACAATACCATTACGAGGCAGCGTAAACGACAAGTCGTCGATAAGTACACGGTCGCCAAAAGCCTTGTGAATATGCTTTGCTTCCAAAACTTGCGAGCCCAAACGTGGACCTGCTGGAATTTGAATTTCAGAGAAGTCAAGCTTCTTGGAATTACGTGCCTCTTGCTCCATTTGGTCGTAGCGTTCCAAACGAGCCTTGTTCTTAGCTTGGCGAGCTTTCGGCGAGCTACGCACCCAATCAAGCTCATTCTTCAAACGCTTAGCAAGCTTGGCATCCTTGGCACCCTGGATTTCCATACGCTTTGCTTTAGTTTCCAAATACGTTGAGTAATTTCCCTTATATGGATAAAGCTGACCACGGTCAACTTCGCAAATCCACTCTGCTACGTTATCCATAAAGTAGCGGTCGTGCGTAACAGCAATAACAGCACCCTCGTACTTGTGCAAGAACTGTTCAAGCCACAAAATAGATTCCGCATCCAAATGGTTAGTAGGCTCATCCAAAAGCAGCAAATCTGGAGCTTCAAGAAGAAGCTTACACAATGCAACTCGACGCCTTTCACCACCAGAGCACACAGAAACAGGCGAATCCGGATCTGGGCATTGCAAAGCATCCATAGCCTGCTCAAGCTGCGAATCCAAATCCCAACCGTTTGCAGCGTCAATTTCAGTCTGAAGCTTACCCATTTCTTCCATTAACGCATCAAAATCAGCGTCTGGATTAGCCATTTCTTCGCCGATTTGGTTAAAACGCGCCACTTTTTGCGCAATCTCACCAAAAGCCATCTTAATGTTTTCGCCAACCGTCTTAGTGTCATCAAGAGGTGGTTCCTGCTGCAAAATACCTACCGTATAGCCAGGAGTCAAAGAAGCTTCACCGTTGGTCACATTTTCCAAACCGGCCATAATTTTCAGCAGCGTCGACTTACCCATGCCGTTCGGACCCACAACACCAATTTTTGCGCCCGGAAGGAAGCTTAAAGTAACATCGTCGAGAATTACACGATCTCCGTACGATTTACGCGCCTTAATCATCTGATAGATAAATTCAGCCAAAGTAATATACCATCCTTACAAACGTTGAAATTCCAGCGTTTGTTGCAACTTGCGTAAAAAGCGTTTAATACTTTTACCTACTTAATTCAAGCAAGATGCAACTTACATAAAACTACGCAAACTAATAGCTAGCAAATACTAGCACGTTGCTGGCGTACGATTTGACTTATTGACAGACTCAGAATCATCTTCAGGCGGAATCTGGCAGAGCCACTCGCCCAAAATCCCAACGACCATATCAATAAAGCACACCAAGCCAGCAATAGAGCATTCACGCACAACAGAGTTATACAGAATTATTTCACTGTGTGGCAGACTCATTAACAACTGCCCAACGTACCAGCCAGACAAAATAGCACCTGCCATTCCCAATGCCTTAGACAGCATAAGAGCTGCAACAGCAAATTGAGAACTTACACGCTTCTTATTTTTATCTTTGTTAGCAACACTTTGATGAGTTTGCAACGCCATAACAAAAGTTATTAAGCCAGCAATCACCATAATTGCAACAACAACCCACGGAGCTCCTGCTAACGACATAGCACTAGACTCTGTTGACGACACTAGAAATGCGCCCAGCACAAAGCCAAACAGTAACCCTAGTACCAGATACCACCAAGGTGTGCGATACGCTTTCATTAACAACCATCCCCTATAAGCCATTGCTCTGAGTATACCCCAACAGTTTGAGCATCAAAAGCAAACGCTAATGAGTACGAAACTGAGTTGTCATCCAAAGCAGCATCCGACTCTATCTGCAGCCACGGCATAAGTTCAGGCGACTTAGGGTCAACCATCACCATTTCCGCTAGTTGTTGCGGCAATTTTTCTGCATCAACAGTTCTTGTATCAGCAGCAGAAGCACCATATGAACGCGTACCCAACACTCGCACAGTCACCTTATCTTTATACAAAGTAGCAACAGCGCGAAGCAAGCGAAGCAGTTCATACTCGTCACCGCCCGAAGACAGAATAAATACAGCCGCGTAATAATCACCTTCAAGCATATTGGCAACATATAGTGCCGATACGCCATCTACGCGAGATTCTCTATCCTGCTCAAGCATTGCAACTATTCTCAGCATAGCAGAACGCGTGTCTTGTTTCGCGACACCCTTCATAGAAATTACTGCAGTTGTCTGTAACGGAGTCGGACATATACGGAACAAAGGAGACTTAGTTTCTCTTTTAACAAGCTCACTGCCATAATTGACACTTTTAGATTCATCGACACAAGAGCACTCTGAATCTCCATTATTTTCATAATCATCCGCGAAAGAATTTGCGATATCAACGGCAGCTTTAGCAGCTGCAGCAGCGTCCTCGTCTTCTTTGCGCTGCTTTTCTTTTCTATCTTCCTCAATAAGAGAACGATAGTAATCTGCTATTTCGCCTTCCTCAAGATCGTCAACTGATACGCTTCCACTACGAACAGCAACATGCGCAAGAGAATCAGGAACTACATGCCGTTCCGAATAATTTAACTCTTCTCTAGAAACACTATTCAAAGTAACGCAAACATCGTCAACAGTGCTTTTCATGCCGTAATATTCGCTTCTTAAAGCAGCATGAACAGTAATATCAGCCTCACTGATTTGCCAAGTGTGCATAGCAGAATTTAAAACAGATTTAGCAATAAGTTCTAAAGCTATAGCAGGATGCTCCTCAATCTCGCTATCTTTTTCGCAACGTTTAAGCATAAAAGCAAGACGCTCAGCAATTTGAGGAATATCTATTGCGTTAGTCTCATCTCCGTCTAATGCATTACTCAAATTAACTTTTAAAACAGCATCTATGTAAATAGAAGAATATAATCC